>JBDRGQ010000008.1:0-13744 GCA_043817685.1 bacterium
CGTCCATCTCTTTTTATATTACTAACGACACCCTTATTGACAACAAGAGTAAGCCCAAAACCCTCATTTATTAATTGTGCCGCATAGGGAAAACCGATAAAATAAACATCTTGTCCTACTTCAACGTCATCTGAATTAGCCATGGTCAATTTATTTAAAAGAGTCTCCTTGTAACCATCCACTTGAAATATAGCCCAGTCGTCTACATCATTCTTATTCACTAACGAAATTGGCTGCCAGCCGTATCGCTCCAAGTCTTTATCCCCCTGTTCAACCATTACGTTCGCTTTAAGATTCTTTATTTGGTCTTCTTTGAGATTGTTATATAAGTGAGCAGCCGTTAAAATCTTTCCGTCATTAGAAACACAAAAACCACTCCCAATAATAGTTACCCGTTGAGGGTCAGGATTAAAACCAATCGCCACTATAGAGCTTCGAATTTGTTTAATTTTATCTTTTAACATCATGATATTATTATTTTAAAAATCTTATTTTACGAAAAGATTTTTTAATATGACGATCCGCTTTACGAATGGGACCAATTCCAACATTAAATCCTGCCGAGAAGAATATAAGAATCAATGCTAGTAAGTTTAGATCGCCCATTCTACCTCTAGAATTAGTGGCATTTGTAACTCCTTTTTCCAAAACCATATATGCTTCACCACTTGTAAGCGTCCACTGATCATTCTCTTTATTCGGACATAAACATAACTTACCTTTATAATATTGATAGCCAGTGTAACTACCTATGATTTCAACGCTAATAGGATCAGCGTATTTATCACTAGTAGGTCCATACAAATCTGAGGAGTTATCATAATCTCCGCAAATTAAATCTATTTTACCTGTCATGTTAGAACGATGTGGATCTGAAATTTTAAAAGCTTCACCATATGCTATAGCTCCAGCAGTAAACTTAAAGACATTTTCTTCGCTTGGAGGGAAGAAGCCTATGTTATTATTGTCAATGGCTAGGAAAGACAAATTATCCATGGTTACCCTATCTGGGAGATAAATTGTAGCATGCTTAATAACAGGATTATAATCAAAAGAGGCTCCTTGATAAAGTAGTTGGTGAAAATTACTTTTAATAACAGTATCTTTTGTAGTTAATACCATATTAAAATTAAGGATAAAAATAATCTTTAAATTATAATATCACAAATTACTATCTTTTACAATTAAAGTTTAAGTTATTTAAAAATTATTTTGTGACGTATCTCAGTCACCTGACTTAGCATATGATGGCTGGGGCTATGGAACGATGTTGGAACCTTTTTGAAATAAAAGAGGCCAAAAGTATATTGCTGTTATAGTGTTATACCTTTGGCCTTAGTCGGTATTTTTGAGTGATTCAAGTTCACCAAATAGCTGAGGAGAGCTATCGCCCCGACTTAGGGCCGACTTTTTTTGTAATCTGTCCTGTCCCGCCTTTTTATCAGTATAGTCCTCATGACATAAATGGCACAACATCTCAATTACTCTCACGACGTACTAAATCTTCGCCCTGTCCTATACTGAACTAATCGCATGACGCAATGTCTCCCTGTTAAAAAAACAGGTGCGGGTAGCGATAATTTAGTTTACTAATAATAATTCATCTTGTCAAATTAAAAGCAGTTTTGAAAAATCGTGGCTGGGAGACTAGGATTCGAACTTACCAAAAACTCCGCCTAAATAGCGGAGCTTTTGTAATTACATTTTTATTTCGATATCTACACCAGCTGGTAAGTTGAGACTTGAGAGACTATCTATTACCTTCTGATTAGGATTTAAGATATCTATTATTCTTTTATGAACCCTCATCTCGAACTGTTCTCTGGCATCCTTATGAATAAAAGAAGACCTGTTTACCGTATACTTCTTAGTTTCAGTCGGTAAAGGAACAGGACCTGATACGTCTGCTCCATAACGCAAAACTACATCGATAATCTGTTTCGCAGAATTATCAATAACCTTGTGGTCATAAGCCCTTAATTTGATTCTGATCTTGGGCTTTGCTTCCTCCGTGGTTTCTGTAGTTTTCTTAACCATCATTCTTTTGTTCTAAATAAGTTTAAGCGCTTATCTTAGTTACGATTCCGGAAGCTACAGTTCTTCCACCTTCTCTGATGGCGAACTTTTGCTTTTCTTCCATAGCGACAGGAGTTATTAATTTAACTTTCAAGCCGCTTATTGTGTCCCCTGGCATTACCATTTCAGTACCTTCTGGCAATATTACGTCTCCGGTTACATCTGTAGTTTTGAAATAAAACTGAGGTTTGTACCCCTTAAAGAACGGAGTATGTCTTCCTCCTTCTTCCTTTGTTAAGACGTAAACTTCTGTATCAAAATCAGTATGAGGAGTGATTGATCCAGGTTTGGCTAATACCTGTCCCCTTTCCACATCCTCTTTCTTAAGTCCACGAAGCAATATTCCGACATTGTCTCCAGCTCTTCCTTCGTCCAACATCTTGTTGAACATTTCCACTGAAACAGCAATTGTTTTAGCAGTAGGTTTAATCCCCACCAATTCCACTTCCTCGTTAGGATGTACAACTCCTCTTTCGATTCTTCCGGTTGCTACTGTTCCCCTGCCTTCGATAGAGAAAACATCTTCAACAGCCATTAAGAATGGTTTATCCACTTCTCTAACAGGCTCTGGAATGAAATCGTCGCAAGCTTTTACCAATTCGTAAATAGGCTTTAAAGCTTCGTCGTCCTTTGAAGTAGCCTCTAAAGCCTTTAAAGCAGACCCTCTGATAATAGGCGTTTCGTCTCCGGGATAACCATATTTTTTAAGCAATTCTCTGATCTCTGACTCAACTAATGAGATCATTTCAGGATCATCCACTGCATCGCATTTGTTCAAAAACACGACCATGGATGGTAATCCTACCTGCCTGGCCAAGAGAATATGTTCTCTGGTTTGAGGCATAGGACCGTCAGCAGCTGACACAACCAATACAGCCCCGTCCATCTGGGCGGCTCCGGTAATCATGTTCTTGATGTAGTCAGCATGCCCGGGACAGTCTATCCAGGCATAATGCCTCTTTTCTGACTCAAACTCAACGTGGCAAACATTGATGGTCACCCCTCTCTGTTTTTCCTCAGGAGCTGAGTCGATCTGATCAATTGACTTTGCAGAAGATTTAAAGCCAGCTAAAGTCTGGGCTTTCAAAACAGCTGCGGTCAATGTGGTTTTACCGTGGTCAACATGGCCGATAGAACCAATGTTAACATGGGCTTTGCTTCTTTCAAATTTTTCTTTTTCTGCCATAATTTTTAATTATTATTGTTAATTATTTTTGACCTGTTAATTATTACTTTAATTTATATGTATTTGTTATTATATTTATTTTAAAAAAATTGTCAATGTTTTACCTGCGCCTCCCTTCTATAATTTCCTGAGCTATATTCCCTGGCACTTCTTCGTAACTGGCTAACTCCATAGTAAAGTTTCCTCTTCCTTCAGTCAAACTTCTCATAGAAGTAGCGTAACCGAACATTTCAGACAGAGGAACTTTAGCATCTATAACCTTCAGTTGAAGCCTGTCTGAAGTTTCTTCTATCTTCCCTCTTCTAGAAGACAAATCCCCTATGATATCCCCAAAGAATTCTGCAGGAATTATAACTTCCAATTTCATAACAGGTTCCAATATAATGGGTTTAGCTTTTCTAGTTGCTGTCTGAAATGCCATAGACCCTGCTATTTTAAAAGCAATTTCAGATGAATCCACTTCGTGGAAAGATCCATCAAAAAGAGTACAAACTACATCTATCATGGGATATCCGGCTATTACTCCTTTGTCCATTGCTTCTTTGACTCCTTTTTCTACGGCAGGAATATATTCTGAAGGAATGACACCTCCTTTAATTTCATTTATAAATTCAAAGCCTTGTCCCCTTTCTTTAGGAGCAACCTTCAAGACAACATGACCATATTGCCCGCGACCTCCAGATTGTTTTACATATTTCTCTTCTCCTTTGGCTTCTTCTTTAATAGTTTCTTTATAAGCTACCTGAGGCCTTCCGACATTAGCTTCCACACCGAACTCTCTCCTCATCCTGTCTGCAATAATATCCAAATGTAATTCTCCCATGCCGGAAATAATAGTTTCCCCTGTTTCAATATCTCCTTTTACCCTGAAGGTAGGATCTTCATCCATAAGCCTTCTCAAAGCAGTGCCCATCTTTTCCTGGTCAGCCTTAGTTTTAGGTTCTATCCTAATTGAGATAACAGGTTCAGGAAACGTTATTTCTTCCAAAATTATAGGAGCTGTTTCGTCACACAGAGTATGGCCAGTAGAAGTGTTCTTTAAGCCTACGGTGGCTGCGATGTCTCCGGTAAAGACTTCTTCCACTTCCTCTCTCTCAGCCGAATGCATTCTTAATATTCTGCCGATTCTTTCTTTTTCTCCGGTAGTTGTATTTAAAACATAAGATCCTTTCTTTAAATTTCCAGAATATACTCTGAAATAAGTAAGAGTACCTACATAAGGATCATTGGCTATCTTAAACGCTAAAGCTGTAAATTTCTCGTCATCTTTAGCTTCCCTGGTTGTAATTTCTCCTGTTTTTGCGTCTTTCCCTTCAACAGGAGGAAGGTCTGCCGGAGAAGGCAAATAATCTATAACCGCATCCAACATTTGCTGAACTCCTTTATTTTTTAAAGCAGAACCGCAAAGCACTGGGATTAATTTAGATTCAATAGTAGCTTTTCTTAAAACTTTCTTTAGGTTTTCTGAGGGAATTTCTTCCCCGGCTAAATATTTTTCCATTGAAGCTTCATCTTCTCCAACTATCTTTTCCAATAATTTTTCTCTCCATTCTTTTGCTTTTTCCACCATCTCAGCTGGAATTTCTTCTTCTTTTATTATTTGCCCGAAATCCCCTTCAAATTTAACAGCTTTCATTTTTATAAGGTCTACTACTCCCTCCAGCTTGTCTTCTAATCCTATGGGGATCTGCAAAGAAACTGCGTTAGGAGTAAGTTTCTGCCAAATGGAATTAAGACTCTTTTCAAAATCTGCCCCCATTCTGTCTAATTTATTAACAAAACACATTCTGGGAACATTGTATTTGTCTGCCTGATGCCAAACTGTTTCTGACTGGGGTTCTACACCAGCCACTCCGTCGAAAACAACAACAGCTCCGTCTAATACTCTGAGGGAGCGTTGAACCTCCACGGTAAAATCAATGTGTCCGGGAGTGTCTATAATATTGATTCTGTGTTCGTTCTCCTTGTTTTTTTCAGCGTATGTAGGAGTCCAAAAACAAGTTGTAGCAGCAGAAGTGATGGTAATGCCTCTTTCTCTCTCTTGCTCCATCCAATCCATAATAGCCTGTCCGTCGTGGACCTCTCCTATTTTATGAGAGATTCCTGTGTAGAAAAGAACACGTTCTGAAACCGTGGTTTTCCCCGCATCTATGTGGGCGATAATGCCAATATCTCTGACTCTATCTATAGGATAAATTCTGGGCATAGTTAAATATTTTACCAAGCAAAATGAGCAAAGGCCCTGTTGGCTTCCGCCATTCTGTGCATGTCTTCCTTTTTCTTAACGGCAGAGCCCTCATTGTTAAATGTTGAAATTAATTCTTCGGCCAGCTTTTCTCTCATTGGTTTTCCTTTTTTGGATTTAGCTGCTTTAATTATCCATCTCATAGATAGGGCAATTCTCCTGTCCCCTTTTACTTCTCTGGGGACTTGATAGGTTGCGCCTCCAACTCTTTTTGGTTTTACTTCCAAAAATGGAGCTGCGTTTTCCAAAGCTTTTTCAAAAATTTCCAAAGGATCCTTTTTGGTTTTTTCTTTAATAATATTCAAAGCGTCGTAGACTATTTTCCTGGCTACTGACTTTTTGCCTCTTTCCATTATCTGATTTATGAATTTAGCAACAAGCTCGTTGTTGTAAACGGGATCGGGAGAAATTTCTCTTTTTGGAGTTTTTCCTCTTGCCATGATTATTTAGCTGTAGCTGTAACTCTCTTAGCTCCGTATTTTGACCTTTGCTGTTTTCTTCCTTCTACTCCTCCTGTATCCAGCAATCCCCTGACCACGTGGTATCTGACTCCTGGCAAATCTTTAACTCTTCCTCCCCTGATGACAACTACTGAGTGTTCTTGCAAATTATGTCCTTCTCCGGGAATATAAGCTGTAACTTCCATTCCGTTAGTCAAACGAACTCTGCAGACTTTTCTTAAAGCTGAATTAGGTTTTTTGGGAGTAATCGTAAAAACTTTCTGGCATATTCCTCTTTTAAAAGGTGAAGGAAAATCTTTAGGCCTGTTTTTTAAAATATTAAATCCAAAAGACAAGGCGGGAGATTTGTCCTTCTTGGATACTTTTTTTCTTTTATGTTTTATTAACTGACTAATAGTCGGCATGAAATTAAATAAGAGCCGAATGCTCAAAAGTTACTATAACATATACATACTGTAAGGTCAATTAAATAGTAAAAATTTATCCAGCGATCATGGAAAAAATCGCTATAGATGCGTTAAATAATAATTTAATTCCCCCAAAGAAAAATAAAAATAAAATAACAATAAAAAATCCATATTGGCTTAAAATAATTTTAAACCTAGAAAACCGATAAGGCAGAAAAGAAAACAGAATATGTGATCCGTCTAGTGGGGGCATGGGAATTAAATTAAATAATCCTAGAACAATATTGTATATACATATTAAACTGAACAGACTTATTAATGATTCTGATAAAGGAAGAAATCTTATGGTTAATCCAAATACAATAGCTATTAAAAAATTAGCAGCAGGTCCTGCAATAGAAACTTTTAACTCTCCCCATTTTCTATCTTTAAAATGATTTGGATTTACAGGTACTGGCTTTGCCCATCCAAAAATAAAACCTTGACCAGTTATTAAAATTAGAACTAAAAGCATCAAAGGAAGTAAAACGGAACCTATAGGATCTAAATGTTTTATTGGATTTAATGTTAATCTGCCTGCATACTTTGCCGTAGTATCTCCTTGAGACAAAGCAACTGAGCCATGAGCTACCTCATGAATTACAATTGAAAACAATAAAACGATAAGTGTAAATATGGCAATCAACATAATATTATCTTATCATACCTTGATAAATTTTAAAAAATGTATATTATATATATTGAAACATTAATATTAAAGACTATGGCAAGAGTTTGTACAATTTGCGGAAAATCTTCAATAATGGTTGGAAGACTTGTAAAACTTAGGGGGAAATACAATCCAACAGGTAAAACAAGGAAACAACCAAATCTCCAATGGGTTAAGTTACCTTCTGGGAAAAGAATAAAAGCCTGCACCAAATGCATTAAGGCTTTATCAAAAAGAAAATAAGAAACGGGGTGTAGTACAGTGGTAGTATGCGCCCATGGGGTGGGTGTGACTCGAGTTCGAATCTCGGCACCCCGACTGTATAAAAGAAACAAAAAATCTCCCAATTAGGGAGGTTTTTTGGTGACTCCGATTTTCTAGGTAAATTATCGGAAAATAAAATTAAGTGGGAATCTAGGTCTTGCCCCACGGGGCAAGAATCATAGTCAACTCCCTTTTCCAAATTTTGTACCAGATTTATCTAGGATAATCGGAGTCAGCCTAATTATACCTCTTAACAAAAAAACGTGTCAAATCAAATTAAAGTCTTAATACCTTTACCATCTGCTTTATCATTGAAACCACCACGGGCGGAGGAAGCAAACTGTAAGACTGTTTTCCTTGGTCATCAGCCACCAGCCAAGGCTTTTCTTTCACTTCTGCCTTCTTTGTTTTTTCATTCCAAACATAATAATATCCAGGAGTTATCTCATAATCATCAATACTAGCCTTGACTTTTGATTTAGTAATTGCGTTTCTTAAGAATATCTTTGGAATTCCGTGCAAAGAAGCTGCTTCCTTTATTAATATGTCATCCTTTTTCAATCTTTCTTTGATTGGTTCTATGCCAAACTCATCCCCTTCCTTGGGCATCAGCTTAACTTCTTTGCACTTAGGATTATCACACAACAAGAAAAATTCTTTTTCCTTTTCGTCATACCCAACCTTAGAAGTCGGCAGTAATCTTAAGTTTCTAGAAGTCTGGCATTCAGGACATATCCTTCTGGATTTTATCCTTTCATCTATAACGTTTGTAGGAACGCTTATTAAAATGAATAAATCGGAATCTTTTCTATAATCTATCAAATCTCTAAAAAATAAAGAAAAATTAATTTGATCCAAATCTCTAGGAAATCCGTCTATGAAAATAGTTTTCTTTGGCCTTCTCTCTATTTCTCTTTTGACCAAAGTAAGAATTAATTCTGTAGGCAATAAATCCTTGGTGCTTCTTTTTTCTAAAAGTTTAATAATTTCTTTAACAGAAGTCCATCCTCTGTAATTCTTTTCCAAGAACTCTACCAATTCTTTTTTCTTCTTCTTGTCTTTAAGCTCCGCGTCTACGAATCTTATCATGTCTCCCACGGAAAAATGATCTATTCTGTCCGGAGCCACTACTTCGGCAAACATTTTAGAATAAGTACCCTTCCCTGAATTTTTTTTCCCTACCAAATAAGCGATAAAACTGTTGCCTTTATTGAAATAATTTCTAAGCTTTTTTATTTCATTACCAGCTTTATAATTAAAATAAACTTCCCTTTCTTTGGGATTATTTAGGTTGAACTTTTTATTTTTCCCTTCTATCTTTGTTTTAAATATTGGAAACTCCATATATTTTATTTTTGTCTGATATTAATTTAATGTCGCCGTTTAAATCTGTTCTGAAAATATTTATACCATATTTATTCAAAAGCTCCAAAACTTCAGGATGTGGATGACCATAGGGATTGTCTTTACCGCAGGAAATAACAACAGCATCAGGTGAAACGGCTAATAAAAATTCTTCTCCAGTAGAATTTTTACTCCCATGATGGGCAATCTTTAAAATATCCGCATCGACATTAACCTCTTTCTTTAAAATATCTCTTTCCACTTCCTTATATATATCTCCAGTGAACAAAAAAGAAGTTTCACCAGAAACCAATTTAAAAACAATAGAAGTATTGTTAGCGCTTTCAACCAACTCCCCCTCTAAAGAACTAAAAGGATATAAAACATTTAAAAAAACAGAATCGCCAAAAGAAATCTTTAAATCTTTTTTAGCAATAAAAACTTCAGCATCTTCTTTCTCTAAGAAATTATTCCATTCTGTTATTTCATTAGAATCTCTTTTTACTCCATTCCATAATATATATCCTACCTCATACCTTTTCAAAATCTCCATTAATCCTGTTATATGATCCCGTTCTGGATGAGACAAAATAATTAAATCAATCGTCCTATCAAAAGGAGGCATTTCTTTTTCTAACTTCTCTAAAATTGTTGAATCAGGACCGCCGTCCAATAAAATTTGATGCTTTTGCGGTGTTTTGATAAAAACAGAGTCGCCTTGTCCCACATTAAAAAAAACAACCTCTAAATTTCTAGGCTGGTTGAGGCTAAAAACTATTAAAGAAAAGATTAAATTTAATAGGAACAAACTTCCTAAAATTATATAAACTTCCCTCCTATTCATTTTTATTTTATTATTTTAATGGCCTCTCCTCCCACTAAAGCTTTTGACACTTTTTTACGAGCGGAAGATAAAATTCTTTGGAATGTGCTTTGAGAAGTTTTCATTTTTTTAGCCGCCTCTGTTTGATCTAAATCTTCTACATCATTTAATCTTAAAGCTTCCATTTCTTCACTGGTTAATTCTATTGTTTTTAAATGCCTCATGGGAATACCTTGAGGTTTAAAGTAAGTTACATTCGGATTAAACCTTATTCTTCTACAAAGTCTTGGTCTAGTCATTTACGTATTGAAATAATTATACTCTAATGTTAATAATTATAATAGAAGAAGACTACCTCTGCCTCTCTGTTTAAGAGAGGCAGAGTCACAAAAGCCTTCTTTTATTTTTGTCCTTTAAATTCCTCTATCCTTTCTTTTACAGCTTTTAATTCTTCTCCCAACTCTTTCTCTTCTTCTTTCAATATTTTTGCTTCTTCTCCTCTGGTATAAAATCTTCTTCCATAACCCATTCCTCTACCGAATCCCATTCCTCCCCCACATGAACCTAATCCTCTACCTGTTCTTGGACCAAAACCGAAAGGACCTGTTTGATCGAATCTTGGCATAATTTTTATTGTTTTTTAATATACGACCTTTCTATTATGAATATATACCCATTAAGACACCTTGTCAATGGCCAATCAAAAACCGCCCTTATTCAGAGCGGCTTTTAAAGATTCTCGGAAATTCTTAGGCATTGCCCATAATCCTGAACATCTTTGTTCCGCACTTTGGGCAAGTCCCTGTCATAGCCCTTCTTTTGCCTCCACCCTTTCCCTTCATTGCAACCTCTTTGGGGTTTGTTATTTCTCTTTTGGCTTTGCACTTTACACAATAAGCTTCCATAGTATTAGGTTAATTTAACAAAACGACCTTTTCCACAACTTAATTAAGCTTAATTTAAGCGTAAATGTTAGTCAAGTCCCTTATAAACACTTGACTTTTTAGAATAATTTTATATAATATACAATAGTTCTCTATAAGCAATAAGTTTAGTATCTTTCTGAGAGTAATTTAGAGTAATTTAAGGAGGAATTTTGAGCAAAATAATACTGGACGGAGCAGCAAGCGCCTGTATAATTTACAGGAAAGACAATCCAAGGGAAATTTTCTTGGAGATTAAGGATGATGGACTACCGGTAAAGGCTTTTCGCCGACACCTTAATCCCATTGGAGGGAATTGGATCGGGGGAACGGCTAAAAAGGACAAAAGCCCCAAAGAAACACTAATCAGGGAAATACGAGAAGAACTTACATTAGAAAAACCCCAGATTTCCACACAAGGACTTAAAGAACTTGGGTTTATACCGGAAAAAGAATTCTACAAACTCCCGGATGTCAAACCAACGCCAACCGAACAAGATGTAATTGAACTGGAAACCGTCAAAGAAATAATTATTGGTGGCCTTAAACCCTTCCAGGATTATATCATAACAAACCCAACGGAGGTGTTTGAACGAGCTGATCCTTTCAATAAACAAAAAGGATCTATTGGATTGATTTCTATCTGGACCTGCGGCCTAGATGAAGAAACCTGGAAAAGATTGTCAGCCCTCCAATATAAGTTCGGCAACCTATCGAATGAATCATTCAGCCTCATAACTTCCCTGGAAGAAATTATTTTCATTCCGCTTTATTCAGCATATGGAAATGACAGACCTCTCCTTGATTTCTTTATCTCCCACAGCCCTCTGCCTCTAGTCAAACGATTCCCATTAGTTGAAGGAATTAATTCCGAAGTAGTCGGAAAACCTAAAACTTCTTGGGAAAGCTACTTGGAGGAATACGAAATACTCAGAAAACCATGAGTCAAAACAAAACAGCCACAGCAACAAACCGAATCTCCGCTGTGGCTTTTTAATTGAGTTAAATTCTGATATCACATTCTTCAAAAAAAGACTCTATTTCTTTCTTACACTCCAATAGAAAATCTTTAGTGTAGGGTTTTATGTTTTCGAATTTTGGGTCTATTGTTTTTTCTGCTCTAAAATTCTGTAAAAAATATCTTTTAGCCGGCTTTAACCATTCGGCAATTTTAATAACATCCTCTTTATTATGAATTCCAGGCACTACAGTGGTTCTAAATTCATAATCTACCTTCCCCTCCTTTAAAATATTAATACTTTTCTCAATATCCTTTAAATCCGCCTCCCCTTTTACTGTTTCAACGTATTTTTCTTTTGGAGCCTTAACATCCATGGCCACATAATCTATTAATCTTTCTTTTATAAGGCTTTTTAGCATATCTGGATTGGAACCATTGGTGTCTAGTTTGACTAAAAAACCCATATCTTTAATCTTCTTTAAAAACTCTGGTAAATCTTTATTAATAGTAGGCTCTCCCCCGCAGACCACTATTCCTTCTAATAATTCAACTCTTTCTTTCAAAAAATTAAAAACAGATTCTTCTGAGAGCAAAGGATGATCTTTTATTTTTTCCGGCAATACTAATTCTGAAGAATAGCAAAAAGGACAACGGAAATTACATTCTACAAGAAAAACAGTGGCCGCAACGCGGCCAGGAAAATCTATAAGGGTAGTTTTTTGGAGACCACCTATTTTGATCATTTTACATCAACTATTTTGGGAATTTTAAATACTTTCCGTTTGTCATATTCTTCTCTCTTCCCATTGTTCCATTGTTGAACAGGTCTTAAGTAACCAACTATTCTGGAATAAACTTCACACGGCTGCTTAATAGTGCACTGAGGGCAATCAAAATGTTCTCCTGAAATATAACCATGGACAGGACATATTGAAAATGTCGGAGTTAAAGTTATGTAAGGAAGCCTGAATTTCTCAAAAATCTTTTTGACTAAAGCTTTAGCGCTTTCTGGATTAGATATTTTTTCTCCTAAAAATATATGTAAAACTGTTCCTCCTGTATATTGACATTGCATGTCGTCTTGGAGTTTCAAGGCTTCAAACACATCGTCGGTATAATTCACCGGCAATTGAGTGGAATTAGTATAATAAGGAATATTTTTAGATCCAGCCGTAATAATGTCAGGATATTTTTCTTTATCCTTTAAAGCTAAACGGTATGATGCTCCTTCTGCTGGAGTTGCTTCTAAATTATAAAGATTGTCTGTTTCTTTCTGGTATTCCACCAATTTGTCTCTCATGAAATCTAATATCTCTATGGTGAATTTTTTCCCTCTAGCAGAACCCGTGTCTTCTTCAATAAAATTCAAAAGAGCTTCATTCATGCCCAACAATCCAATAGTTGAAAAATGATTCCCCCAACAACTTCCCCTCATTTTTTTAACTCCATCCAGATAATGTCTTGAATACGGATAAAGTCCTTTTTCCATAAAGTTGTCCAAAGCCTTTCTCTTGATTTCCAGACTTTCTTTAGCTAGATCCATTAATTTTTCCAATCTATCAAAAAAATCTTTTTTAGTTTTGGAAAGATACCCTATTCTGGGCATATTAATAGTTACCACCCCTATTGAACCCGTTAAAGGCTGACTTCCGAATAATCCCCCTCCTCTTTTCAAAAGCTCTCTATTGTCCAGCTTTAAACGACAGCACATTGATCTTGTATCCTCTGGTTTCATGTCGGAATTTATAAAATTTGAGAAGTAATTAATGCCGTATTTGGCTGTTGCTTCCCATAAAGGTTCTAAAACCTTGCTATCCCAATCAAAATCCTTACCTATGTTCACTGTGGGGATAGGGAAAGTAAATGGTCTGCCTTTAGCGTCTCCTTCCATCATCCCTTCGTAAAAAGCTTGGTTTATCATATTCATCTCTTCTTGGAAATCACCATAAGTTTCATCCTGGGGTTTTCCTCCGATAATAACTGGCTGATTGGCTAATGTTGAAGGCGATGTAATGTCTAATGTTATATTGGTGAAAGGAGTTTGAAAACCCACTCTTGTGGGTATGGCCATATTAAACAAAAACTCCTGAATGGCTTGTTTGATTCTGTTATAATCTAAATTGTCATACTTAACGAAAGGAGCTAATAAAGTATCAAAAGAAGAAATAGCTAGGGCTCCCGCAGATTCTCCTTGTAATGTATAAAAAAAGTTTACTAACTGTCCAAGAGCAGTTCTGAAATGCTTTGGCGGTTTGGATTCTATTTTTCCAGAAACTCCACCGAATCCTCTAAGTATCAAATCGTACAAATCCCAACCGCAACAATAAGTTGAAAGATTATCAAGA
>JBDRGQ010000009.1:0-18489 GCA_043817685.1 bacterium
GGCTGCTTCAGAATCTATCTCAGCGTATTCATCGCCTGCTCCGTCTTCAGAGAACCAACCGCCATCTCCTTTCTGGCTGGATACCAACCAGTCAGCAGCTGCATTGGCAGCACTGACAGCCTCGTCGCTGCCCTCTTCAAAGAGGGCCATTACTGCGTAGGCAGTGGACTGGACGCTCATGTCGACCGGAATGGCACCATAATAGTTCCAGTAGCCATCGTCTTCCTGTTCATTCAACAGCAGATCCATCAGATAGACAACCATGGTTTGATGCAAGTTTACCTCTTCAAAGGCTTCGATGGCTCCGGTAAGGCCGGCGATGTAATCTTCCTGAGTTTGGTCTGTGCTGTTGAAGTGAACCCCGTCATCTACGGCGCCAAAAATTACCTCAGCGATGTCAGTTGCTTGGTCGTCGTAACCCTGTTCTGAATATGCGTTGTCCAGAGCTAAAGCAGCTTTGACTCCTGTTTCCAGGTCCCAGGGAATAAGAGCATCGTAATCTTGGCCGTGTCGGGCATCTCGTATGTACTTTGCCAGACCGGTAGCTGTACCGTTTGGCAGAGTTTGCTGGGTGGAGCCGAGATAAAGTACTCTGTCATCCCATCTGGATTTTGCCAGGGCGCCAATGTCGTTAACCGTCGTTTCTTCCATCTCTTCCTGTATTGCATCCAGAAGGACCTCATCGGAATCAGCAGCATTGGCAAGCTTAAGCAGGAAGGTAACATCGGGAAAGCTGTCAACGCCAGCCGTGGTCTCTTTGTACTTGTCGGTGACCCAGGTGTAGGCCGGTGGCTTATCCACACAATACTTGTAGGCTTTTGCCAGAGCTGCGTTGTATGTATCTCTGGGGTCAAGCTTCCAGGCCTCCATAATACCCATGGCAGTTACGCCGAGGCAATTGGTTGCGGAGGCTCCAGGAGGCACTGTAATTTTCCAGGGAAAGCCGCCGTCGGCATTCTGCAGGCCAACCAGTCTGTCGGCTGCTGCCAGTACGGCTGCCTTTTGTGCATCCGTATCGGCGGCCGCTGCCGGCACTGCTGTTGCCAGGCTCATGCTTAGAAGTAGGATTGTCGCGAACAGGATACTGAAGATTTTCTTTTTCACTTTTTTCGCTCCTTCGTTTTAGATTTTTTTTCGGTCTTTCCTTGGCTGTCCAATCGTCTTAGTCTTTCTTTTCTATGTAACATCACCTCCTTACATTCGTAACTTTCGTTACTTTCATTATTTATATGTCAAAGGGCAAAAAAACTATCAGCCCCGTAATAAGGGTTAAAACACTAATTCTTTCCTAAAACCTCCTCAATTAATGATGATTTTTTTTACCACTTTTAGTAGATCTTGTCAATATGAAGACCTAGTCTTCTTTAGTCTATTTTTTCGGCACAATCCATAAAAGGCCAATACTTTGTCTGCTATTTTAGGCCATGAATATTTCTTAGCTTCTTTTAAGCCCCAATCCCCCATTTCCTTTCTCAACCTTTCGTTTTTCACTAGTTCTTCCAGTTTTTTGGCTAAAGTTTTAATATCCTTAGGTTTTATTAAAAATCTTTCTCCTTTTCCTTTTTCCAATACTCCCTTATATCCTTCATTAGCATAAGCTACTACAGGTTTTCCAGTTGCCATGGCTTCTATTAAAACTATGCCAAAGCTTTCTCCGTAAATAGCAGGACTACAGTATATGTCACAAGCCCTATAGTATTCTGAGGCCCGCTTCTCGTCCATCTTTATTTCAAAAACAATATTTTCTAACTTATTCTTCTTAACCCAATCTTGATATTCTTTCCTTAAGGGTCCGTCTCCAACCACTATCAACCTTATTTTATCTCTATATTTCTTATTTAAAAGCTTAAAAGCTTTCAATAAATATATCAGCCCTTTTCTTTCCTCGATCCTTCCCAAAAATAGTATGTTTATCTTTCCGTCGATAAACTTTTCCACGCTTGGCCCTTCTGGCTTGAATTCATCCAAATCTATTCCATTGGGTATTACCGTTTTTAATCCGTCATAATATTTAAAGGCCTTCAGGTTTAATTTGGCAACCCCGATGACTCCGGCCATTTTTCTTTGCAAAATCTTATTGAACATGTACATTAAACCCGGAATATTCTCCAAGAAATTATTCCTTTCCAAATTAGCGTGGAAAGTAATAATATTGAGAGAATCTGACTTGTCCAGTATTTCAAAAGCTGAAGGAAAACCAAAGTTATGGAAATGCAGAATATCAAATTTTTCTTTATCCAAGATCTTTCCTACTTTGGTGGGATTAAAATTCAAATACAAATCCGCTTGTGTCCCGGCAAAGTTAAGAGCAAAGGATTTTCCTAAAAGAATTACGCCTTCCCCGTAGTTTTCTAAAGCCTTTCTTCTGGGAGCTATTATTTTAGTCTCTATTCCCCTTTTCTTGAATTCATCCGCCAATCCAAAAATGTGCCTTTTGACCCCACCGGGTTGGGAAAAAGTGTGGAATGATATAAGTCCTACCTTCATAAATGGATTAAAAACAGGTTAATTTTAATAGTTGCTCTATTATATGCTTTCTGTTATATTATAATTGATACGAAAAATAACCACAATGGAAAATACACCAAAAACAAAAACTCCTCCACATGACACGCCCAGCGAAAGGTCTGTTTTGGGTGGTCTTATGATAGATAAGGATGCCATAGTAAAAGTAGTGGATATTTTAGAGCCAGAAGAATTTTATGAAAAGAAACACCAAGATATTTACCAGGCCTGCAAGGAATTATTCCAGATAGGAGGACCAATAGATGTTCTTACTGTTTCCAGTAAATTAAAAGATAAGCATATCTTAGAAGAAATAGGGGGAACAAGCTATCTGGCCGAACTAATAAACGAAATACCTACTGCAGCCAATATATCTAAATACGCCACCACAGTGCATGAAAAGTCTTTGTTAAGGGAATTAATTTCAGCTTCCGCAGATATCCAGTCTGCAGCCTACAACGAAGCTGAAAACCCTGATGTTTTATTAGATCAGGCAGAATCTAGAATATTCAGTGTTATCAAAAAAGGAATGTACGAAAGCTTTTACCACGTCAAAGAGGGACTGGCAGAAGCTTTTGAAAGGATAGAAGCCTTGTCCAAACACAAAGGAGGATTAAGAGGATTGGCTACTGGTTTTACAGAACTTGATAGAAAACTATCAGGACTCCAAAAATCAGACTTAATTGTTTTAGCTGCCAGACCTTCTTTGGGCAAAAGTGCCTTAGCTCTTAACATAGCTTCCCACGCTGCCATAAACGAAGGGAAAAGCGTTGGCATATTCAGCCTTGAGATGTCAAAAGACCAGTTAATAGATAGGTTAATCGCTGGACAAGGAGGAGTGGATTTATGGAAAATGAGAACGGGGACCAATCTGGCTGATGAAGACTTCAACAACATAAGACATGCCTTAGATCTTCTGTCCAGGGCTTCAATGTACATAGATGACGGAGTAGGAACCAAAATATTAAAAATGAGGGCAATGGCCAGAAGACTGCAAGCCCAAAAAGGATTAGATTTAATAATTGTTGACTATCTGCAGCTCATGGAATCCGAAAGCAGAACAACCAATATTGTACAGCAAATGACGGAAATATCACGTTCATTAAAGTTGCTGGCCAAAGAATTAAATGTTCCAGTATTAGCTCTGTCCCAGCTTTCCAGATCAGTGGAGCATCGTATGCCTCCCAAACCAAGGCTGTCTGACTTAAGAGAATCAGGAGCCATAGAACAAGACGCAGATGTTGTTATGTTTATCCATAGAGAAGACAGGTATAACGAAGATTCCATGAATAAGAATATAGCTGAAATAATAATAGCTAAGCACAGAAATGGCCCTGTCGGAAGCGTAAATCTATATTTTGACGAGGCTAGAGTTTCTTTTAGGAGCCTAGAAAAAGGATATCAAGAATAATATTAATTATCGGCATTAGCCAAAGAAACTAAAGTTTCTTTTCTGCTTTTGCTTCCTTCAGAAGTTCGGTATGAATACTTCTATAATAATACAACAATTAATTAACACCTTTTCTAAATTCCCCACTGTCGGATCAAGAACGGCTGCCAGGTTTGTTTATTATTTGATAAAACTTCCCAAAGAAGAAGTAAGAGATTTGATTCAGGCGATACAGAAACTAAGGGAAAAAGTAAAACTTTGCAGCCTTTGCTTCAATCCGTTTGAGGGAGAAAAAGACATCTGCCAGATGTGTTCAGACAAAACCAGGGATAATTCTCTGTTATGCGTAGTGGAAAAAGAATCCGACCTTCAAGCCATAGAAAGTACAAAAAAATACAAAGGATTGTATTTCATATTAGGCGGAACCGTTCCGGTCCTGAAAAGAAAAGATTCTAAAAATATCAGATCTCAAGAACTCTTGAAAAGAGCCAAAGAACCTAAAGTAAAAGAAATAATATTGGCTATAAACCCAACGACAGAGGGAGAAGCTACTGTATTGTTTTTAGAAAGATTATTAAAACCTCTTAATAAAAAAATAACCCGGCTTGGAAGGGGCTTGCCCGTTGGAGCCGAGTTGGAATATTCTGATGAAGAGACACTTACTTCCGCTTTGGAAGGAAGGAAATAACTATTCCTCTACTATTTTGTCTATCTCTACTTCTGTAAAGGGCTGTCTGTGGCCCTTTTTTACTTGGTATCTTTTCTTAGCTTTGTATTTGAAAACAATAATCTTCTTATCCTTGCCTTGCTTTAAAACCTTTCCAGTTACTTTTACGCCTTTTAAAAAAGGCGTACCTATTTCAACAGCTTTATTTTTTTCTACCAATAAAACATTATTAAAGCTTACTTCTGCTTCTTCTTTTTTATTCAATTTCTCTATTTTTATTTTTTGTCCGGGGGAAACTAAATACTGTTTTCCTCCGGTTTTGATTACCGCTAACATATTATTTTAATTTCTTTGTTTCTTTAACTTCTAATAACTTATCGACTTTGTCTGAAAACAGACTTAAACGTTTTTCTGAATTATCATAGGAAGATTTTGCATTATTTAAATGGTTTCCCAACTTCTTAAAATCCCCCATTAATTTAGTGGCATCTTGGTTAATTTTAGACAATCTCTTTAATATATCCTTGGTCTGTCTGGATATTTGAGTGTCTCTGAACCAGTGTTCTATCGTTCTTAAAGTCAAATATATCGTATTGGGAGAAGCAAGAATAACTTTCTTTGACCAAGAATATGAATTCAGATCAAACTCTTTTCCTATGTTATTAATTATCTCGTAATATACAGCTTCTGCCGGAACATACATCAGAGCGAAATCCACTGTTCCTTCCGCAGGAACTATGTATTTTACCGAAATATCGTCTATCATTGTCTTTACATCGTCAACAAATCTTTTCTGGTGCAATTGTCTTTCTTCTGGACTTATGGCTTCTACCATTCTGCCGAAGCTGTCTGATGGAAACTTGGAATCTATGGGCAATAACTTTCCATTAGGTAATTTCAGGGCTAAATCTACTTTTTCTCCAGAAGCGAATATATATTGGGATTTATAAAGTTCTGCTGGGAAATGCTGGGAAATAACATGTTCTAAGGAAGCTTCTCCCCATTCTCCTCTTAATTTAGGGGCTTTGAATATCTCTTGAAAGGAAGAAACGTCTTTTACTCTGTCTTGGACTTGCTTTAATTCTTCTTTAATCTGGGTAGCTTCTTTGGTAAAAGAACTTATCTGTTCGTTCATAACCTTGGAAACTCCGTCTTGACTGGTTCTCATTTCTTTCAACTGCCCTATTATCAAATCTGTCAGCCTTCTCTCTAAATTAAGTATGGATTCTGACTGTTTTTCATCTGTTTTAGATTTCCTGGATGATACTAAGCCAACAATGATTATCAAAACAATAGCTGTTAAGACTAAAGTTATTGAACCTAGATTATTAATAAAAAAATCCTCCATAAGAGTATAATAACAGATTTTATTGGAAAATCAAGTTAGAAATAATTTATTATTTTGACAATATCTCAGCAAATATGAATATTACATATATTAAAAGCAACAATAAAGCTTCTTTAGTCACTAGTTTTCTGCCTGTCCTGACAAAAGAGAAAAAGAAGACAGCGGCCAGAATTAAGAAGAATCTAGCAATAGCATAAGGGGAGAAATCTATTATTTCAATAGGAGTAATTATGGCCACTATCCCCAAAACTAAAGTTCCTATAATAATAATAGATCCCATTATGTTTCCCAAGGTCATCCAGGTCTGGATTTTTCTGGCAGCCATTATGGCAAAATAAGTTTCTGGCAAGGCGCTTCCCACTCCGACTATTAATATACCAACCATGCCTATTGGCCACCCCAAAGCTATAGCGAAATATTTTGCAGAATAAACTATCCCCTGGGCAGCCACTAATAAAAGACCTAATCCGGCAGTTACTTTGATTATATCTTTTAAAAAATTCTTAAAGCCTTTCGTAACAGAGGCTCTTTCTCCGTCATAGACTTTGGAAAACCTCTCTTTTTTAGAGAAAAGCCAGAATATATAGAAAACGAATAATAATATCAGAAATATTCCATCTCCCCTGCCCAAAACTCCATCCAGAATTAAAAATAAGGGAGCCACAGCCACGACCATTGTAAAGAGAGCTGAGGTCTGAACCATTTTACTGTCAGCCGGTAATCCTTTGGCGAATAAAGTAGCCAAAGCTACAGCTACAGTTAAATCAAACAGGTTTCCTCCCAAGATATCCCCAAAAGACAATTGGGGTATTTTATGAATGGCAGATGTTATTCCTATAAAAAGATTAGGTAAAGAAGTAGCAATGGCAACAACAATAAAAGCAACAACAAATTCTCTCCATTCAAGATATCTTGCTATTCTAATAATAGTTGTCATAAGCCATTGGCCTAAAACAAAAAATATCCCGCAAGATAGTATGAATAATAAAATATATGGAAGCATATTAAACTTTATGTCTTACAATAAAATACCATTTTGTCGCCTCAATTAAAACAACATTGATCAATCCCAAAGTAATAATTAACATCCAGTCAGAAAAAACTAAAGAAGTAGTTTTTAATAAATTTTGCATAGGGAGGAAATAAACAGCTACTACAAGCATCATTATACTTATAACAACAGCTCCCACTAAAAACTTATTGGAAAATGGATTAAAATTCCATATGTTCTGTCTTAAACTTTTACAAGAAAATACATACAACAGCGAGTTAAGCCCCAAAGCTACGAAGATCATGGTTCTTATGTAGTTTATATTATAATCATTATTATGTAGCCAAAAAAATAATCCTAAAAGTATTAAATCAGTAAATATTCCTATTATAAAAATAATGGCTTTCATCTCCCCTGTTAATAAAGGTGTTTTATGTCCCTTGGGTTTTTGTTCCATTAAATCATTTTCTTTTGGTTCTAAGGCTAAAGTTATATCAGGCAACCCATCTGTCACCAAATTAATCCATAATATTTGAGTTGGTAAAATAGGTAGAGGAAATCCTACCGCTAAAGCTCCAGTAATAAGAATAATTTCGGAAAAACTGCTAGATAATAAATAGGTTATAACTTTTCTTATGTTATCTAATATTGACCTTCCTTCTTCTATAGCGGCCACAATAATACTAAAACTGTCATCCAACAAAACTAAATCGGAAGTTTCCTTGGCTACTTCTGTCCCAGACCCTATAGAAATCCCTATATCAGCTTTTTTTAATGCAGGAGCATCATTTATTCCATCTCCTGTCATAGCCACAACATCTCCTCTTCTCTGCCAGGCTCCAATTATCCTCATTTTGTGTTTAGGCTCTACTCTAGCATAAACTTTTATATCTTTTATTTTTTCGTCCAATTCCTTGTCAGAAAGTAGATCTAAATCCTTCCCTTCTATAATATTCTCTTTCCTTATTTTCATACCAAGTTCTTCAGCCACATTCTTTACGGTCAACTTATGGTCACCAGTGACAATAATCATTCTTATTCCAGCCTTTATTACTTTCTTAACCATTTCTTTAGTATCTTTTCTTAAAGGATCTCTCATAGCTACCAAGCCAATAAAATTCAAATCATTTATTTCGTTTTCCATTTTAGTATCTTCATCTATCTTCTTGGAAATACTTTTTACTGCAGTAGCTACTACCCTATATCCCTTACTAGCAAGTTCTTCTAGTTTCTGATTTATTTTTTCACTTTGTATTTTATCTAATTTAGAAAAACTAATCAGTTTTTCTGGAGCTCCCATGACATAAAGATTGAATTTCTTTTCCGAAATCTTATGTAAAGAAGCTGCGTATTTTCTTGTGGAATCAAAAGTTATTTCGTTTATTCTTTCTTCTTTTTCTTCAATTTCTTTGTTTGATATCCCCCATTCTATTGCTTCAGCCAGCAGGGCTTTGTCTGTTGGTCTCCCAGTCAAAACCCAGTTTTCTTTTGCGTCCTTTGGATTTTTAATAAATGCTTCATTGCACAAAGTAATCACCTTAACAATTTGTTTCTGGGTGGTTTTTTTCCCGTCTATAGCAAAAACTTCTGACACTTTCATTTTCCCTTCTGTTAAAGTGCAGGTTTTGTCACTGGCTATAACAGAAGTACTTCCCAAGGTTTCTGCGGCTAACAGTTTTCTGACTAACCCCTTTCTTTTTAATATTCTCTGCATGCCCAAAGCCAGAATAACCGTTAAAGCTACGGGTAATCCTTCCGGAATCGCAGCCACGGCTACGGCTATTGAAGTAGTAAACATTTCCACAAAACTGTTTCCTGTTAGCATTCCTTCCACGAAAATCAAACCAGCTATTACAGCTATGATTATGCCTACCGTTCTGCTGAAATTAGTTAATTTTTTTTGAAGAGGAGTTTTTTCTTCTTTAGTATCTTTCACCATTTTAGCTACCTTGCCTATTTCCGTTGAAAAGCCGGTTTCCACGACTATTGCTTTTCCTTTTCCGTCTTCCACAACTGTCCCCATATAAACCATGTTATCCCTGTCAGCCAAAGGAGTTTCCTTATTAACTGCTTCTTCTTTCTTTTTAGCCGGTAGCCATTCTCCAGTTAAGGACATTTCATTAGTTTTTAAATTATGGCTTTCTATTATTCTGGCGTCAGCCGGTACTTTTTCTCCCGGATTTAAAAGTATAATGTCTCCCGGGACTATCTCAGTAGAATCAAGAACTTTAATAATTCCATCTCTCAAAATTTTAGCTTCGTACTTAACCACTTTTTTCAGTTCCTGCAGGGCTTTGGAAGCTTTATTTTCTTGGAAATATCCTACGAAAGTATTTAAAACAACAGCACCGAAAATAACGATACTGTCTGCGATTTCATTTAAGATTATTGTAGTTATTCCTGCTAATAGCAAAATAAAAATCAGTGGATTTTGAAATTGTTCTAACAATAATTTCCACTTAGATACGGGTTTTTCCTCGGGCAGTTTGTTTTCTCCTATTTTTCCCCTAATAGAATAAACTTCTTTATCGGAAAGTCCTTTCTCTAAATTAGCCCCTAAGAGTTTAGCTATTTCTTCTACTGATAAATTATGCCAGAAAATTTTTGCCATTGTCCCATTATAATAAAAAACAAAGATTATTTAAACCCTTTAGTGTAATTAGAAGAATAATTATGCGGTCCCAAGGAGAATCGAACTCCTGTTACCAGGATGAGAACCTGGCGTCCTGGGCCACTAGACGATGGGACCAAGAGGAATAAGGGTGATGATTTTTTATTGTATTTTTTCTTCTAGAACTTTATCCATTATCTCTTCTGGTGTCTCTCCTTTTTTAAACAGTTCAACCGTCTTTAACGTTACTTTTCTTATATAGTCACTTGATAACTCTAAAGATTGACCAGCAGCAAAAAGAATCTTAAGTTTTTCGTCAATGCGCTGTTCGGCTGACTTCAAGATATTGGTTTTGTTTTCGTCTTTTTCTTTTTCAGCTTTTTCAACCATTTCGAAAAGAAGACGGAAATCAATCGTACAGCGGATTATGTCTTTTAGCCAATTCGTTTGTTCTTTGTTCAAACTCACTCCTTCTAAATCATCACCCCCAGAACTAAAACTATATTATCATGGAATAGCTCCTTTGTAAAAAAATGCCACCTTAAAGGTGGCTTATTAAGAATTGGAGAAGGAGGGATTAATTTATCATAAAAAGATTACTTTCGGCTTGCCGTTTGGAGCTATTTCGTAACGAAATCTAATCTGCTGACGGCAAACCGGACAAGTTCTCTCTTTATTTCCGGAATTATAATCGGTAGGATTTTTATTAATCATAATTTCGATTTTCCCTATTTTCCCTTGCCTTTTCTTTCTTTGTTTTTTTACGCAATTAGGGCAAGAGAAAGTTTTAGTTATCGTGGTCAGTGATTGACAACCATTATGATGACTCATACAAACAAATCTCCTTTCCTTTTCTAAAATTTAATGAACAAAATGTTTTTAGTTTAATGTACCGTAAAAAATACTGATCTTTAGGACTGGGTGAACCTTCAAAATAATACGTTGAAAACTCACCTAGTCACATGACCAGTAATTTTTGTAAATTTAAAGTATTTTTTGGTTAATTTATACTTCATTTCTTATATGATGAATCCTACACCCATTCATAATACTTGTAAAGATCTATTCTGTATAGTCAGGCGCTATCTGATAATAATCTATCAAGTATTTCATCATTTTCTTGAAATTAGGAACAGCGGAAAATTCAGCTGTTTTTGTCTGGGGATTATTCATTTTAACCAAGGCCACGAATTGAGGATCAAAAGCAGGGGCGAATCCAATAAAACTCTGCCAGGTTTTATCAGAATATCCTGATTTATTAATTCCTAAAGCCGACCAAGACATCTGGGCTGTTCCTGTTTTCCCCCCGATATAGTAGCCTGGTATTTTAGTCGGCCTTCCGTAACCTTCCTCTACTACGCTGACCAACATAGCTGTTAGTTGGGAAGAAGCCTTTTCAGAAATAACTCCATCTTCTAAAACTTTAGGCTTTGTTTCTTCTTCGTCTATTTTTGAAACAATATGAGGTTCCATTAGCTTACCTCCGTTAGCGATAACAGAAAAAGCTTTTACCAATTGAATAGGAGTAATTTCTATCCCTTGGCCAAAAGCAACTGTAACAAAATTAATTTCATATCCTTTTCTGAATTCCTTATTTTCAGAATAAGTTTCTTCTAAATCTATGCCCGTCGGTTCAAAAAATCCAAAGTTTTCTACGTATTTAAGAAAATTACTATTCCCAAGTTTTTGTTCTACAAATACAGCTCCTGTATTTATAGATTTTTCCAATACTTGGGTCATAGTGATTAAGCCAGGATAAATCCTTCTTTCAAAGTTATAAATAGTCCATTTGCCTATTTCTATCATCCCAGGATCCTCATACGTAGTATTAGGAGTAATAATTCCCATATCCAAGGCTCCGGCCATGGTTATTGGTTTAAAGATAGAGCCTGGTTCAAATATCTTTTGAGTCGCAGAATTTTGGAATATGGAAATATCTGAAACTTCAGAATAACTATTGGGATTAAAATTGGGATATGTGGCCATGGCAACTATTTCTCCAGTAGAAGGATTAATGACAATTATTTCCCCTCCTTCTATTTTTAGATTCTCTTTAGCTTCTTTTAATAACTGCTCTGCCGTAAACTGAACAGCATAATCTATGGTAAGATATATGTCTTTCCCTGCTTCTTTTCTTTTCCCCCTTAAAACATCGTCATAATATTCTTCCAATCCGTACTGACCCAGCCCCTCAGCATTCACAAATCCCACTAACTGGGAAGCCAGATCCTCTTGAGGATAATATCTGCCTAATTCTTTTTGAAGATAAACACCTTTTATGTCCAATACTTTTATTTCTTCTATTTCTTTTTGGGATATCTTTCTTTTTAAAATAAGATAAATATCGTCTCCATTCACCTTTTTTGAAAGAGAATCTTGGTCTATTTCTAAAATAGTGGCTAATTTAACGGCCGTGTCTTCCTTATCCTTTATCTCTGTCGGGGATATAGCTACTAAAGGCCATTCAACATTAACAGCTAAAGGCTCTCCTCCCTTAAAAAATATTTCTCCCCTAGCCTCAATAACCGTTTCTTCAAGATTATACAGAGCCTGCCCTTTGGCTAAAGCCTTATAAAAGTCATCATTCAATACTTGAATAAAAAAAAGCTTGGAGAGTATGTATCCTCCAAACAAAAAAATAAAAATTAAGACAAAAGTAATCCTCCACTGCTTCATAAAATGAGAAAGTATTATTTGGCTAAAGCCGTTCCCCCTAAGACTTTAATGTACTCTATTTTGTCAGCCTTAACAAAAGCCTGGTTCTTAATATGGTAGCCAAGATTGTTGAAAGAGTTGGCTTTAGACAAGTCTATTTCCAACATTTTGTTGCTTCCCTGTAGCTCGGCAACCCACTTTTGGTAGCTTTTGATAGTGTACATTTCTTTAGTATACGCGTTCACCTGGATTATGGAAATAGCCAAAAGAGATAACATTATGCCCAATAAGGATATTGCTATTATCTTCTTGTTTAAAGCTACTTTAGTGCTTATTGAGAGAGGAAAAACTATTGTTTGAGTGGTCATATTTTTTTGAATGCTCTTAGTTTTGCTGACCTTGAGCGAGGATTAATTCTAATTTCTTCTTGTTTAGGACTTATTGGTTTTTTAGTAAGACCTTGAATTATGTTTTCTTGCTCTTTTTCTTTAATGAAGTTTTTAACTATTCTGTCTTCTAAAGAATGAAAGGATATTACTACTACTCTTCCTTCTTTTCCTATAATCTTTAAGGATTGCTCCAAACCTTTTTTTATATTGTTTAGTTCGTCATTAACCGCGATCCTTAATGCTTGAAAAACTCTGGTAGCCGGATGAATCTTTTGATGCTGGTATCTCTGAGGAATTGATTTTCTTATAATATTTACTAGCTGGAATGTCGTTTCTATTTTCCTTATCCTTCTTTCAGCTATTATTCTTTTTGCTATTTCTTTGGAGAATTTTTCTTCTCCATATTCTTTGAAAATGTTCTCTATGTCGTTTTCAGACCAGAAGTTTAAAATCTTGGCGGCTGTCAGGGGGTTATTAATGTCATACCTCATATCCAGATTTTCATTCTTTTTGAAAGTGAATCCCCTGCCTGATGATTCCGGATGCCAACTTGAGAACCCTAGGTCGAATAAGATTCCTTGGACTGTTCTGATTTTTTCTTTCTTCACTATCTCTTCCAAATTAGCGAAGTTATCATTTACCAGAACCAATCTTCCTCCCAGTTTCAATTCTTTTGCTTTAGTTTTTAAACGGCTTATCATGTCCTGGTCCCAATCTATTCCTAATACTTTTCCCCTTGGTTCTATTCTTTCCAGTATCTGCAGTGTGTGCCCTCCTCCATCTGCCGTACAATCAATAAAATTATTATTTGGTTTTGGATCAAGGGATTCTAGTACTTCTTTTTGAAGGACTGATACGTGATTCATTTTATACTCCTAATTCTTTTAAACGTTCGGCTATGTCCCCTGCCGCCAATTCAGTCTTCTTTCTATATTTTGAAAATTCTGTTTCATCCCAAAGTTCCACCCTGTCGTACAAACCGACCATGACGACTTTCTTTTTTAAAATAGCGTAATCTTTCAAATAATCAGGAACTAGTATTCTTCCCAAATTATCAATTGTTACCTCCATAGCTCCTCCCAACATAAGCCTTACGAATCCCCTAGCGTCTGATTGAGATAATGGTAACTGAGATAACTTTTTGGCCAGCTTTTCCCATTCTTTAACAGGATATAAGAAAAGACATTTATCTAATCCCCTGGTGACTACAGCTTTCTTTCCCAAGGTCTGCCTAAACTTAGTAGGTATGGCTAATCTTTTTTTGTCGTCTATTGAATATTTGTATTCTCCTAGAAACATAGTTATCCACAGAAGTCGGGAGTTATCTACAGGCTTATCCACTTTTCCCCACTTCATTTACTTTATATCCCACTTTCATCCCTTGGTCAACACAATATACCATATTGAATTACGCTTAAAACCACTAACTTTTACACAGTTAATCCACAGTTGGCCACAAAATAAAAACAGCTTATAGAAAAGCTGTGTTTTTAGTGAAAAACTAATTTATTACCTAATGTATCTTTAGACTAAAGTCATTAGGATTAATCTCTATCTTGTCTCCTCTTTTAACCTCTCCTGACAACAAAGCTGAAGCCAAAACATTCTCCACTTTTTCCTGAATAACTCTTCTCATTTGCCTAGCGCCAAAAGTAGGATCGTATCCCAACTCTGCAATCTTTTCTTTTAAGGGTTCGGTAATTATTAATTGTATGCTTTGCTCTTCCAAATTATTCTTTAACTTCTTAAGCATTAACTCAGCTATTCCCAAAAGATTCTCTTGGCTTAATGGCTGGAACACTACCATTGAATCAAAACGGTTTATAAATTCTGGGCGGAACAGTCCTTCTTCAAAAAGGTAATCCAATATCTCCCTTTTAACCTTTACCCATTCTGTTTTCTCTTTTAAGGCTTTGAGTATTATTCTGTAGCCGGCATTGGAAGTAGCAATGATAATGCAGTTTTTAAATTCCACTTTTCTTCCAAGTCCATCTGTCAAAAACCCTTCATCTAACACCTGTAAGAAAAGGTTTAAGATATTAGGATGGGCTTTTTCTATTTCATCCAACAATAGCATTGAAAAAGGGTTTTCCCTTACTTTAGTAGTAAGCATGCCTTCTTCTCCGGGCGAACCAAGTAGTCTTGGTATATCATTAACGCTTTGGTATTCTGACATATCTAAACGAATCATCCTGTCTTCTGAGCCAAAATATATTTCAGCCAAAGCTTTGGCAGTTTCTGTTTTGCCGACACCAGTAGGCCCCAAGAAAAGAAATGTTCCCATCGGCCCCTTTCTTACTGTTATTTGAGATCTGGCTCTCCTTAAAGCAGTTGATACTTCTCTTACTGCTTCCACTTGATTTATGATTCTTTGATGTAATAGATCTTCCAAGTTTAATAAAGTATCTCTTTCTTTTTGTTCCATGTCTCCAACAGGAACCTTAGTCTTTCCGGAAACAACTGCATTAACATGTTTCGGTAAAACAACTTTTTCTTTTATGGAAGTTACATAAACCAATACTTCATCTAACAAGTCCATTGCGGATTTGGGGAAAGGTATCGAGAAATATTTATCTGCCAAAGAAATAATTTGTCTGAGAGCTGGAAAAGTAATAAATGTTTTATATTTCATCTCCAAGGACAATGTCATTTTTTCCAGTATCATTAATGTTTCTTTTGGAGGAAGTTCGCTTAACTCCACCTTTTCAAACATTGAAAGCATGCCTGGTTTTTGTTCTATTTGTTTATGCAGGCCAGCAAATGTAGTAACAGCCACTATTTGGAATTGGGGTAAGTTTAAATAAGGAGCTATGACGCCTGATATGTCTATGACTCCTGGCCTGTCCTTTCCTCCTACAAAATTATGAAATTCGTCTATAACCAATATAATATTGCCTGCTGCAGTGCTTTCTTGGAATATAGCGTCTAAAATCTCTTCTACTTCTGAAGTTGTGGATGTTTGGGCAGCTAAAGAAGAAAGATCTAGCTGAACTATTCTCTTATAATTAACTTCCGGTAAACTTTCCCCCAAAACGCTCTTTCTGGCTAATTCTAAAACCATGCTCTTTTTGCCCACCCCCGGCTCTCCTATTAAAAGACAATTATTAATTTCTCTTCTAGATAAAATTCTTTCTGTAGCTTCTATTCCCTTTTGATGACCTATTGTCTCTGCGAATCCCATTCTTGCCACCACGTCTGACAAATCTATTCCGAATCTATCTAAAGTAATAGTGTATCCAGTAGACCAAGCTTTGGCCAAACTTCCCTTTTTAATGAGATTTTTCCATTCCCAAAATTTCTTTCTTTCAGCTATTTTTATTTTCAAAGATTCCAACCACCATGTAAGATTTTCTATGTCTGAAACTTTTAAATTTCTCTCCAATAAAATCTTTTTAAATATAAAATCTGATTTAGCTAAACCAACCAATAAATCACCTACTTCTATTCTTGAATGTTCTTTTCTCTTTGCAGACTGAAAGGCTTCTAAAATAGTTTCTTCAAAATCTACAGCATATTCTGATTCCAGTTTCTGCTTGTCTTTATTTAAATCTTTTGAAATGTAATCTTTCAACACTTTCTTTAAATCCTTAAGACTGACAAGTATTCTGGAAAAAACAAAATTAAGATCTTTGTCGTTATTTAAGATTTGGTAGAAAAGAACGGAAGAACTTACAAAAGGAAGTTTTCCTCTATCCACAAACTTTATAGATTTATCGATAACATCTGCAGACTGATAACTTAAAAATTCTGCTAGGTCGGACCCATCCGTTTCGTTTAAAGATACTTCCAGTTTTGGATTCTTAAGCTTGATATTGAAAAACCATTCCCTCATTTGAAAAGCAAGGGAAAGGCTGAAGAATATTAAGGTTAAACCAAGAAAGAAAGATAAACTATTGATGTTTACCGTATCGCTAAAAAATCCAAAAAGAAAAATAAAGAATATTATTGCAAAGAGGATAAAGAATACTATTTTAAACACTTTAGCCCACTTAAAAACAAAGAGGTTTCCCCATCTTAGAGAAGAATATATGGCAGATGTTTTAAAATTAAAATTATCCATATATTAAAACAACAGTTTAATACCAAACATAAATAATCCTAAAATAATAAACGGGAAAATCATCCATGAAGCCAGAATAAAAAATCCGACAACCAACATAAAAGCTTCCACAACCAACCCTGCAATTATCAAAACAGACCTGAAAATAGCTCCCAGAAAACGGAAAATAAGATTAGATATAAAAGACTCTATATATTTCCCTATATTAAATCCTCCACCATAAGAGCTCTTATACCTTCTCCAGGGAGAAAAAAGAGTCTTCAATAATAAAACAACGGAAAAATAATTAAGGTTGAACAATAAAAAATTCTTCCAAGCTAAAATAATTTTACTTGGTGTCTCTATCAACCACCAGATTATTAATTGAAATAATATATTTTTATTTTCAACTACTTTTTGCATTTTTAATCAGTTTAATTCCTAAGCTAGCTATCTGAGATCCACCGAAAATAAGAATAAAAGCCAAAATAGACCAAATTGCCAGATTCAAAACAACAGGAAGCGTATCTGTAGGAATCATTCCCTTTAATTGGTTCTGTATTAAGTCTTGCAATTGAGCCTCCGTACTTTGTCCTGAAGCTTGCTGAGCGGTTTGTTCTTCTGCGGTAAAAAATTCGGGAGCTTCTGCCTGCATAGTGAATATGCTATATGAATTCAAGAGAGTCCAAGCGATTATTAAAAGGCCTCCTGTAAATACTAACCAACCTACTATTTTGGAATAATTCATATATTTTTAATTAATTATTAATCTCCCTATATAGTTCTTCCATTACATCTTCTGGAATATCAGGACGAGATCCTTTGGGCGTTCTCCCAGGATATCTCCAAGCAGATATAATCTTAATCCCTTTCGGCCTTTTTAAAATAACGTACATGGTCCAGGCTTCCGTAGGATGTTTTTTTGTCCCGGTAACCTGCATGGAAGCTATTGTTCCTTCGGCAATTCCCTCTTCTTTCCTGTCCGGCCTTCTAATAATACTCAATACCCTTTTTTCTGAAAACTTATACTGTCTAAGTTTTTGTTTAGAATGGGTAGTCCAAAAAAACTTAGTCTCAAGATTCGTTTTTAACAACATTACTTTATCTTGTAAGTGACTGAAACCCTAACTTCTATTTTGTTCTCTCCTGTTTCTATCTGAGTTCCCCCAATACCACCCGTTGACTCCAATCTGGCGTCATAATATACAACACCATTTCCCGATTCGGAGAAATTAGCTATTCCAGCCAATCTAACATCCAATTGTTTGGCCAAAACCTTTGCTTTTTCTTTAGCTTCGTCTATGGCCATTTCTCTGGCTTGTGCCTTTAATTCGTCTGAGTTTTCGATGGTGAATTGTAAATTCCCCACTTGGTTTGACCCCGCATCTACTCCAGCCTGCAATATATCTGCTGTTTTTTCTAAATTCCTTATTTTTACTTCTAAAGTTTGACTGACTTCATATCCCACTAAATTTCTTTTACCATCCGGATAAATTGAAGAGACCTTTTCCGTCCATTCATACCTAGGATATATGTTAAAACTGGTGGTCTTTAAATCTTTATCTTCCACCTCCAAATCTTTCATCGCCTGGATTACGGTATTCATGTTTTCTGTATTAACAGATAATGCTTCTGCCACTGTTTTAGCTTCTTTGATTACAGAAAAAGATGTTATAGCTAAATCCGGTTTGGCATAAATTTCACCCGTACCAGAAACAGTAATAGTGTTTTCTGTTTCATTTAACTTATCCCCTATGCCTATTACATTAGAAACAACTAAAACTAATAATAGTAAAGTTGCTACTCCAATTAAGCCGTTGAAAACTCCCGGTTTGCAACAGTTTTTAAATTCTTCCATATTATTGTGTTGAATTATTATTTTCTTTAAACCCTT
>JBDRGQ010000010.1:0-7428 GCA_043817685.1 bacterium
GTTTCTTTTTCAATAAGTCTCTGAGATAATTTTTCTAAAAGTCCTTTCTTCTGAGCTAATATCTTTCTGGCTTTTTCTTCTGCCTCTAGTATGAATTTTTCCACTTCTTTATCTATGTCTGTGGCTACTTTCTCAGAGTAATTTCTTTGTTCTCCCAAGTCTTTGCCTAAAAATATCATTTCTTCCTTCTCGCCGAAGGAGATTGGGCCCAAAGAAGACATGCCGTATTCTTTTACCAGTTTTCTGGCTAATTGTGAAGCCTTTTCTAAATCATTGGAAGAACCTGTGGTTATTTCTCCAAATTTTAATTTTTCTGCTAATCTTCCGCCTAAAAGAGTTGCCACTTCGCCTAGAAACTCAGTTTTTGTCTTCATCCTTCTTTCTTCTGTAGGCATTTTAATGGTATAGCCCGCTGCCATGCCTCTGGAGACTATGGAAATTTTTCTTATTGGATCTGTACCATCGGCAAAGGTCCCAACTATGGCATGTCCAGCTTCGTGATAAGCTGCAATTACTTTTTCTTTTTTGGAAAGAATATGACTTTTTCTTTCTGGACCCAAAAGAACTTTTTCTATTGATTCTAAAAGTTCTTCTTGAGAAACCTGGGTTTTATTTTTTCTGGCAGCCGATATCGCAGCCTCATTCACTACATTAGCTAGGTCTGCTCCGGAAAATCCGGGAGTTCTTTCAGCTATTTCTCTTATCTTGATATCTTGGGTTAAAGGTTTTCCCTGACAATGAATCTTTAAGATTGCTTCTCTGTCGTTGACATCTGGCAAGTCTAAAGTCACTCTTCTATCAAATCTCCCTGGCCTTAATAAGGCTGGGTCTAAAACGTCTGGTCGGTTGGTAGCGGCAATAACTATTACATTGGTATCTCTTTCAAACCCGTCCATCTCTACCAATATTTGATTTAAGGTCTGTTCTCTTTCGTCGTGTCCTCCTCCTAAGCCAGTTCCTCTGTGTCTTCCTATGGCGTCTAGCTCGTCTATAAATATTATGGAAGGAGATGTTTTCTTTGCAGTATTGAATAAATCCCTTACTCTGCCTGCCCCCACTCCAACAAACATCTCTACGAATTCTGATCCTGAAATATGAAAAAAAGGAACATGGGCTTCTCCAGCTACAGCTCTGGCTAGCATGGTTTTGCCAGTTCCAGGAGCTCCCATCATTAATACCCCTCTAGGTATTCTAGCTCCCATTTGTAGGAATTTTTGAGGATTCTTTAAAAAATCAACAATTTCTAATAATTCTTCTTTAGCTTCTTTCAAACCAGCTACATCTTTAAAAGTTATTCTTTCTTTTGAATGCCCTTCTGCTCCAAATAATCTGGCTTTGGCCTTGGTAAAATCAAAAGCTTGCATAGAGCCCGATTTTGCCTGACGCATTATAAAAAATAGGAAACCAACAATTAATAAGATTGGTAACAAGGAAAGAAGAACAGGGAATAGCCACGTTTGAGCTCCACTTTCTTCTTTAGTTTCCAATCCAACAGCTTGGAAGGCTTCCTTACTCACTCCGTAATTGGTTAAAGATTGGGATAATGCTAATTCTGATTCCTTTCTGGATTCTGCAGTAGTATCGTCTTGATAGTAAATCTTTAAATTGTTACCTTCTACGATTATTTTTTTTACCTCACCATCGTTTATTTTTTCTACCAATTGGGATAGAGAAATACTCTCTTCTGGTTCAAAGGGTTCTGAGAATAAGGTAAAAATACTGGAAACCGCCAGGAAAATAACTAGAATTATTAAAAAGTTTTTGAAAAGGTTTTTCATAATAGATACTCTTTAAGACTATCAAAAAAAATAGCTTAAATCAAGAAAAAGCCCCATGGCAACCAATTATTGGCTATCATAGGGCTTTCCGGTTCTACTTTCTCCAGCGGGAGACTATCTCCTTGGGAATAGCAGAAAGGGAACTGTGTACTGTCCCGATTATTTTGTCAGGGTCGAGCTTTGTGAATTGTTCTTCGGTGAGCTCGAAAGCTCTGCTGCCGTTAAGGACAAGCTTCTTATTATCGTATAGGAACCAAGGATCATCCATATCCCTTTTCCCTACAGAATGAAGGTCCCCATCGGTTTTAATCAACCGCACTTTGTTTTCTTGGAATCTAAGAGCGGCGACAACATTGTCCAGGAATATCGGGTAATTCCTGTTTACTTGGATGCCGGTGTAAAACCGTTTTCTTTTATGAGCGGTCCATATAACTACTGCAGCATCTTCTTCGAAAGCTGCTTCTCGGCACACCGGATTCCAGAGAATTGAAGTCACCTTGATGCCGTTTGGCAGTATGGTGGATCTTCCCACTCCCTTGAGTTTTCTTCGAGACTCTTCTCGTTGCTCTTCTTGTCCGTAAATGACATCGAAGTTTTCGAAAACTCTTTCTCGAACCTTGTCCCAGTCGGTTTCTCCATTGGTCCGGAATTTCTGGGGATAGCCTTTGATCAGAAAATGGATGTCTCTGACAGGCAGTCTGTCTATATTATCAGATGCCACGGCTAGCTCCAGAAGAGGTTTTAAACCAGGATTTTGGGCTATATTTAATCTTTCAGCCAACAGTTTTGCACTGCAGGTTCTTTTTAGCCCCTTTCCGTGTTGGTCGTCCTGACCCCCTCCGGTATCGAAATGGAGAATGGAAGGATCTTCCTTAATACCGTTAATGGTATTTCCGGAATTGATGAAAACGATATTGGCCTCTGCTATATTAGGAATAAAATTAGTCGCAATCCAGAGGCAGAGCCAGGCGTCATCATCAGGGTATTTGTGGGTTACCAGAGTCTTGATTTTCTGTTTACCCTCGTTAAAGAGAATATCCAGAAGTCTATCAATGGCTTGTTCTTCCGAGTTCGTTGTGTCGTTCACTTTGCTCCTCCTAAAATTTTTTCAGAGACTCCAATGTCCCTGTACTAAATTATCTTATACCATTTTATTTTTAAATTGTCAAGCAAACAAAAAACAGCCATTTCGGCTGATTTTAATTTTTATATCTTATTTCTCTGCTAACTTCAAACTCATCCTATGGTCTTTAGGATCAATAGAAAGTATTTGGAATTCGTATTCTTTATCTATATTTAATGAAGATTCCATTTTTGTTTTTGTTCCGAACTCTGATATATGACACAATCCCTGGATTTTTGGAGATATTTGGACGAAAGATCCGTAAGGGTTGAATTTAGTTACCTTGCCTTTGACAATGTCTCCTTTCTTGTATTTTTTTTCAATTCCTTCCCAAGGATCTTTTTTCATTGTTTTCAATGATAATGAAACTCTGTCGTCAGCAATGGATATGATTTTAGCTTCTATTTTATCTCCAACTTTAACTATGTCAGAAGGGTCTTCTATAAGTTGCCAGTCCAATTCTGATATATGAATTAAACCTTCCAGTCCTTCGTCTTTTTCTCCAAACTTCATAAATACTCCAAAGTCTGTAATCCCTGTGATTTCTCCTTTAACAATATCTCCAATTTTATATTTATCCAATAATTTCTTTATTTTTTCAGATTCTTTGGCCCTTTCAGAAAGAATAAGCTTTCCTTCTTTAGGATTCATATCAAACACTTTTACTTCCATTTCCTGGCCTATGAATTTTTGTAGCTCAGTAAGTATTTTGCTGGATTCGGCTCCCTCTACTCTGGGATAGTTTTCAGGGGATAATTGGGAAACGGGCAAGAAAGCCTGTAATCCGTAAACTTCTGTCAATAGCCCTCCTCTGTTGGCTCCAGTTATTTTAACAATCATTTTCTCACCACTTTCCCTTTTTTTTGAAATAGTTTCCCAATTAAGTTCGTTTGAAGCTTCGTTCAAAGAAAGTTCAACATATCCTTCTTCGTTTTCCAAATCAACAACTTTAGAATTGATCGTATCTCCTATTTCCAAGTTTTTCAATTGGGTTCTGGATTCTTGATATTCTTTTCCGTAGATTATCCCGGTTCCGTAATTTCCCAAATCTAAAAAAACAGATGATCTTCCCTTACCAACTAGTTTTCCTTCAACGATCTTTCCAGTCCGAAGGGGTTTAAATAAATTATTTTTTTCCATTAAGTCTTTCATAACAACGTTTGTAAATATATCATATCTTTTCCACAAAGACAAGGATTGAGAAATGGAGAGATTTATGATAATATATAATATATGAATATAAATTGGCATGGACAATCCTGCTTTTCTATCACTTCTTCAAAGGGAAAAGGAGAAAACATAAACATTGTGATAGATCCCTTTGACGAATCTACTGGTTTAAGGGTTCCAAAAATGGAAGCAGACGTCTTATTAACCACTCACGATCACAAAGATCATAATAATGTAAAAGCGGTATCTGGCAGCCCTTTTTTGATTAATGGGCCAGGAGAGTATGAAGTGAAAGAAGTTTTTATCCAAGGAATTCAGTCATATCATGATGAAAGTTCCGGTAAAGACAGAGGAGTAAATACCATATATACCATAGAGACAGAGGATATAAAAATATGCCATTTAGGTGATTTGGGACAAAAAGAATTAACCCCAGAGCAGGTTGAGGAAATAGGAGAGATCGATATTTTAATGATTCCAGTAGGAGGTAATTTTACCATATCTGCCAAAGAAGCCGGAAAAATAATGTCTCAATTGGAACCCAGCATTGTAATCCCAATGCATTATTCAATATCTAAATTAAAGATCAAACTTGATTCCATAGATGCATTTTTGAAAGCAGTTGGAGTCAAAAAGCCTGAGGCTTTAGCCAAACTATCTATTAAAAAGAAGGATTTAATTCCGGAAGAGGCTAAGATAATAGTTTTGAATCCATAAACATAAAATGAAAAAAAAGAAAGCAACTAAAAAACCAAAAAACAAGGTTAAACCTAGGATAAAATTCAAGCCCAAAGCAAAGTTTAAACCAAAGGCTGAACCTAAAGCAAAACCTAAGTTAAAAAATAAGGCTAAAGATAAAGAAGAGATAGAACCGGAAGAAAGTGAAACAAAAGAGCCGGAAAAGGAAATAAAAAATAACAGCCTCCAAAAAAAACCAAAGGAAACTGACATAGGGATGGTAAGGGAAAGGAGTATTTCAGAAGAGATGGAAGAATCTTATATAGATTATGCTATGTCTGTTATTGTTGCTCGTGCCTTGCCAGATGTCAGAGACGGATTAAAGCCTGTTCATAGAAGAATTCTCTACACTATGTTGGAAGAAGGACTGAGACACACTGCTAAATTCAGAAAGTCAGCCACTGTTGTTGGTTCTTGTCTTGGCAGATACCATCCTCATGGAGATACAGCTGTTTACGATTCTTTAGCCAGAATGGCCCAAAACTTCTCATTAAGATATCCCCTGGTTAAAGGTCAGGGTAATTTTGGTTCAATCGATGGAGATCCTCCGGCAGCTATGAGATATACAGAAGCTCGTCTTTCAAAAATAGGGGAAGAGATGTTAAAAGATATTGAAAAAAACACAGTTCCTTTCTCTGATAACTTTGATGGAACAAGAAAAGAACCAACTGTTTTACCATCTCCGGTCCCTCAGTTGCTTTTAAATGGTTCTTTGGGGATTGCTGTTGGCATGGCAACTTATATCCCTACTCATAATCTGACTGAAGTCTGCGATGCTTTACTATATTTATTAGACCATCCAAAAGCAGAAACTGAAGATTTATTCAAATTTATCCAAGGTCCTGATTTTCCAACCGGGGGAATAATATACGACCAGAAAGAAATAATACAAGCTTATTCTCAGGGGAAGGGGCCTATTTTAGCTAGAGGTAAAGTAGAGGTCCAAGAACACGAAAAAACAGGAAAGAGAAGGCTTATTATTACTGAAATTCCTTTTCAAGTTAATAAATCTACTTTAATAGAAAATTTAGCTAATTTAGTACAAGAGAAAAAGATAGACGGAATAAGAGATATTAGGGATGAGTCTGATAAAGAAGGAATGAGAATAGTTATTGAATTGGCCAAGGATGCGTATCCTCAGAAAGTTTTAAACAGACTTTACAAATTTACTGATCTGCAAAAAACCTTCCATTTAAACATGCTGGCCTTGGTAGACGGATTGCAGCCAAGAGTTTTGAATTTGGTGGAAGTATTGGATTATTTCCTTTGCCACAGGATAGATGTTGTTACAAAAAGAGCAAAGTATGAACTAGAAAAAGCAAAGGAAAGGGATCATATATTAGAAGGTTTGCATAAATGTTTGGCCAATATTGATGCTGTAATCAAAATCATTAAAAGTTCTGCCAACAGGGAGGAAGCTGAAAAGAATTTAATAAAGAGGTTTAAATTAACCAAAATACAGGCCAATGCTATTTTAGAAACCAAGCTTGCTGCTTTGGCAAAACTTGAAAGAAAGAAAATAGAGGATGAGCTGAAAGAATTAATAGAAAAGATAAAAGAATTAATGATTATATTGAAGAGTCCTGAAAAGGTAAAAGGAATTATTAAAAAAGAAATTCAGGATGTTAAAGAGAACTTTGGAGATGAGAGGAAAACAAAAGTTAACATTCAAAAACTTGGAGAAATAGCAGAAGAAGATTTAATTCCTCAAGAGGAAACAATAATTACTTTAACTCAAGGAGGATATATAAAGAGGATTAATCCTAAAACTTATAAGATTCAAAAAAGAGGAGGTAAGGGTATTTGCGGAATGAAAACTATACAAGATGATGTGGTGGAACATTCTATATCTGCTCAAACTCATGATTCTTTGTTGTTCTTTACTGATTCTGGAAAAGTGTTTAGAACACCTGTTTATGAAATTCCTGAAGGCACAAGGGTGGCTAGAGGAAGAGGTCTTTTGAATTTCTTAGAAATGGCTCCAGAAGATAAAGTTTTATGCCTTAGAACTATAAGTAAAGAAGATAAGGACAATGGAATAAAATATCTAGCCATGGCAACAAAAAATGGTATAATTAAAAAAACTTTATTAGAAGAATTTGAAAACATAAGAAGGTCAGGGCTTATAGCTATTACTATGAAGAAAGGAGATGCTTTGACTAATGTTCAGAAAACAACAGGAGAAGATGACATAGTAATGGTTACCAAACAAGGACAATCTATTAGGTTTAAGGAAAAAGACTTAAGATCTATGGGAAGAACAGCAGCCGGGATTAGAGGTATGAGATTAAAAAAAGGAGATGAAATTATTAGTTTAGAGATAGTCCCTAGTATTTCTAAATCAGAAGATAAACAAAAGACCATATATTTATTAGTAGTTTCTTTAAATGGTTTTGGCAAAAGAACAGATATAAAAGAATATAAGGTTCAGGGAAGGGGAGGTTCTGGTGTGAAAACAGCTAATATAACTCCAAAAACTGGACCATTAGTAGCTGCTAAAGTATTAGCTGGAGAAGAAGAAGATTTAATAGTAATATCAAGTAAAGGACAAGTTATTAGAAGTGAAATATCTAAAATAGCTAAATTAAACAGATCTACTCAAGGAGTTAGGTTAATGAA
>JBDRGQ010000011.1:0-2441 GCA_043817685.1 bacterium
AGTGTCTCCCCGCCTATTCCTTTAAGTTTCGGTCTTGCGACTATACTTCCCAGGTAGCACACTCTTCGGCTTCCCTGCAGCACCAATACCTCTCGAGGAGGTACTGATGTTTAGTGTGCAGTGTTTACTGCTAGGACTACATGGGTATCTAATCCACTTTGCGCCCCTAGCCTTCATCCCTGACAGTCAGAACCGTCCTCGTAAGATGCCTTCGCTATTGTAAGTCCGCTCGAGATCAATGCATTTTACCGCTACTTCGAACGTACTTCTTACGTCTTCCGGTCTCTAGCAAGGCAGTACTCCCCGCACGCCCAACATTTAAGATGCTGGATTTCACGAGGAACTTACCGAGCAAGCTACGGATGTTTTAGACCCAATAAAGATGGCTGCGACTTGGACCGCGGGTATTACCGCGGCGGCTGGCACCCGTCTTACCCAGTCCTTATTCGCCAAACTTTTTACATTTGGCAAAAGTCTGTCTAATGACAGACACTCTGGCTCAAACTGTCACGCTTTCGCGCATTGCAGATGATTCCTAACTGCTGCACCCCGTAGGGCTGGGAATAGTGTCTCAGATTCCCTCTCAGGGCCTCTCCGCTAAGAGCCCTTACAGATCACAGGCTTGGTGGGCTATTATCCCGCCAACAACCTAATCCGCCGCAGCCTCATCCTTAGGCACGAGTTTAAGAGATAAGTCATTCCAGGGCATATCTCCTATCTGGGTTTAGCCTCAGTTTCCCGAGGGTATCCCTGACCTAAGGGCAGATTAGCTACGTGTTACTGAGCAGTTCGCCATCCCCCATGTTCCGAAGAAAATAGGGAAAAAACTTGCATGTCTAATTGCAAACCAGAGAGCCGCAGCCGCCAGCAGGATCAACTGGATTTAAAGAATTTCATATTTTTATTAAGATAATAAAATCAATTCCGCTTTTTCGACGGTAATTGTCAAAAAAACTTCACTCATACTCCTACTATTGGCTTAGCCTAAATTGGTCTTAAAAGAATTACATTTTAGTTTATACAACTAAGTGACTGCTTCTACATACTTCATACCTTAATGCTTTTTACGTTTTTTACGCGAAATATGCACAATTGTAAGGCACTCATCTTAGTTAAACAAGAATTTATCTTACTCTGTATTTATAAATGTTTCGAGGGAAAACAACAATTTTGTTTTCGTATGGTTTTTATATGCAAAAATCATTTATAATCCATGTCTCTTAAAAAATACGAACAAAAAAGAAAATTTAATAAAACACTTGAGCCAAGCAGTGCATCTTCGCGAAACAAGTTCTCGTCAAAAGGAAAAATAAAATTTTCTAACAAGAAAACAATTTTTGTTATTCACAAACATCACGCAAGTCATTTACATTGGGATTTGCGTTTAGAAATAAATGATGTTTTAAAATCATGGGCTGTGCCTAAAGAGCCCCCGAGGACAAAAGTAGAAAAACGTTTGGCAATTCAAGTTGAAGATCATCCACTATCTTACGCAACATTCAAAGGAACAATCCCAGAAGGAAATTACGGAGCAGGAAAAGTTGAAATTTGGGATAATGGAATTTATAAATTGATAGAAAAGACAAATAAAAAAATAGAGTTTGAGCTTAAGGGTAAAAAGATGAAAGGTAATTATGTTCTTATAAAAACAAATTATGGAAACAAACCAGAAAAAAGCTGGTTATGGATGAAAATATAGAAATCTTTATAAATCAGTTATACATGTATAATTTATGGAGCAGATAAAAACAAAAGTTAAGAAATGGGGAAACTCTTTTGGGGTTGTCATTCCTAAAGAGATTATTAATCGAGAAGGATTAAAGGAAGATAATGAAGTGTTTGTAACTGTGCAACCAAAAAGATACACAACAGTAGGAGATCTTATGGATATGGCAAAAAAATTTAAATTAAAAAGAAAATCTAAGAAATCAACTCAAGAAATCATGGACGAAATAGATAGAGAATTGTGGTCAGAGGATGAATAATGGAATATTTCTTTGATAGCTGTGCAATTATAGAGGTTATTGAAGGGAATGAAAATTATGTCAGATTTAAAAATCTCCCAATAACTACGACAACTCTTAATGTCGCTGAAGTTTATTTTTACTTTCTAAAAGAACATAACGAACAAACTGCAGATTATTGGATAAGAAAACTTAATTTTAAATTGATAAATATAATAAAACTGGGAATAATTATTCCCGCGACAAAGTTGAAATTTAGACATAAAAAAGAAAGGTTATCTTATACTGACTGCATAGGATATACCTTATCTAAAGAGCTTAACTTGAAGTTCTTAACAGGAGATGAGAAATTCAAAAACAAAGAAAATGTCGAATTTGTTAAATAAAAGCTGGTTGTGGTTTAGGGTTTAGAATTATCAAATTATAGAATACAAATTCTTTTAAATAAAAACTTCTTAAGAAGAATATGAGGTATGA
>JBDRGQ010000012.1:0-6807 GCA_043817685.1 bacterium
GCTTGGAGGAAAAGGCTTTCCCTGGTAAATGGACGGTTCCTGGTGGCAATATGGAGGTGGATGATTATATTAATCTTCCTACGAATAAAGCTGGCCAATGGTATAATGCCATTGAGAAATCTTTGAGAAGAGAAGTGAAAGAGGAATCTAATCTTGAGGTTGATAAGCTAAACTTTTTGGTGGATATTACTTTTATCCGTCCAGATGGTTTACCTGTGGTAATTTTAAGCTATTGGGCAGACTATACATCAGGAGAAGCTATAGCCGGAGAGGATAATATCGATTATGCCTGGGTCACTTTAGAAGAAGCCAAAAACTTCGATTTGATAGAAGGCATTTGGGAAGAAATAGAAATGGTTGATAAAATTAAAAAAGGAAATAATAATTAATAATTAAAATATATGGATATTCAAGCTTTATTTCAAACTATATTAGATTGGTTTTTAGATAGTGGAATTAGAATATTGAGCATTGTAATCGGAGCCTTTGTAGTCCAGAAAATAGCCAGATTTTTTGTGAACGATGCTATAAGAAAAGTTATAAATCATGATGACGCCGAAGCAGAAGCAAAAAGAGAAAACACCTTGATAAGAATATTTAACGGAGTCATTAATATTGTTATTTGGTTTGCAGTCATAATAATGATTCTGTCAGAGTTCAATGTTGATATAGGCCCGGTACTGGCTGGAGCTGGTATTTTAGGTGTGGCCCTGGGTTTTGGCGCCCAATGGATGGTCAGGGACTTCTTAGCTGGTATTTTTATAATCTGGGAGAACCAATACAGAGTGGGAGATGTTGTTTGTTTGGGTGATGTTTGCGGAGGAGTGGAAGATATTACTTTAAGAAAAACAGTCTTAAGGGATTTGGAAGGAAAATTGCATCACGTACCAAACGGAAGCTTTACTAAAACATCTAATCTAACAGGGGATTTCTCCAGAGCTTATATGGCTGTATTGGTGGATTATAAGGAAGATATAGATAAAGTAATGGAGATAATAAACAGAGTTGGAAAAGAAATGACGAAAGATTCTCCTCTAAAGAAAGACATTTTAAAACCCATACAAGTTTTAGGTCCCGGGCCCGATGGGTTTGAAGAATCAGGCATTAAAATCAAAGTACTTGGAGAGACGAAACCTCTGAAACAATGGGATATTTTAAGAGAATTCAGAAGAAGGTTAAAGATTGCCTTTGACCAGGAAAAAATAGAAATTCCTTTCCCTCAAATGTCAGTATCGATAAGAGGGGAAAAGAAAAAATAAATGGAAAATCCAATAGAAGAAATAAAAAATCGCCTTGATATAGTGGAGGTTGTTGGAAGCTATCTTAAGCTTCAAAAAACCGGGATAAACTACAGGGCGGTTTGTCCTTTTCATTCAGAAAAGAAACCTTCTTTTTTTGTTTCTCCGACCAGACAATTATGGCATTGTTTCGGCAGCTGCAGCGAAGGAGGCGACATATTCAAGTTTGTTATGAAAATGGAAGGGGTAGAATTTGGAGATGCTTTAAGGATATTAGCCCAGAAAACAGGAGTAGAATTAAAAAGACAGTCTCCAGAATACGCCAAATTGAAGAGTGAAAGAGAAAGACTGTACGAAATATGCGAATGGTCAGCTAAGTTTTTTGAAAAACAATTACAAGAAAGCAAAACAGGGAGAGAGGCAAAAGATTATTTGTTAAAGAGAGGGGTTACAGAAGAAAGTTTAAGGAAATGGAGAGTTGGATATGCTCCTGATGTTTGGCAGTCATTATCTGACTTTTTAAATTCTAAGAATTATAAGAAAGAAGAAATGGAAAAAGCAGGATTAGCTCTAGCTTCTGAAAAAGGTTCTTTGCACGACAGATTCAGAGGAAGAATAATTTTTCCAATATTTGATTTAAATTCCCAGGTTATCGGGTTCGGCGGCAGAGTGTTTAAAGATAAAGACAAGAACGAAGTGGCAAAATACGTTAATACTCCTCAAACCATTTTGTACGATAAAAGCAGGGTGCTATATGGTCTGGATAAGGCAAAGCTAGCCATAAGAAAACAAGATTATTGTATTTTAGTGGAAGGATACGTGGATGTTATTATGGTTTCTCAAGCTGGTTTTGAAAATGTGGTAGCTACTTCGGGAACTGCTCTAACTCCTTTCCAATTAAAAATTCTTAAAAGATATACCGAAAATTTGTACACTGCCTTTGACATGGATATAGCTGGAGATGCAGCAACTAAAAGAGGTATTGATTTGGCTCAGGCCCAGGAATTCAACATAAAAGTAATTATTCTACCTGAAGGATCAGACCCAGCAGACATGGTCTCAAAAGATATTAAAGAATGGGAAAAGAGGGTGCGAGAAGGAAAATCCATTCTTGATTTCTATTTTGAAACTACTTTTAACAGGTTTGACTTAAACTCTTCCGACGGAGAAAAGAAAATAATTAAAACTTTATTGCCAGCAATCAAAAAAATACCCAACATAATAATTCAATCTCGCTGGGCGGGGAAATTAGCCAATAAACTAGGGATTAAAACAGAAGATGTAGAACAAGAACTTCGAAAGATTAAAGAAGAATATTCTGAAAAGTTGGGGATAGAACCGGAAGAAGAAAAGAATATTCCAGTTAAAACCAGAAAGGAGTTGTTGGAAGAAAGGTTGATTATTCTGCTTTTGAAATATCCAAGTCAGTTAGAAGAATTAACAGAGGGTCAATTTTCTTGTTTTTCTTTGCAGGCAAAAGAGCTGTTAAACAAATTAAAAAATAATCCTAAGCTAAAAGAAAAGGACTTGGAAGCTGAAATTGCTACTTTATTCAACACTCTAGCTTTAATGGCTGAGATAGAGGAAATGGAAGAAAAAGACGTTGCTTCAGAAATTAAGTGTTGTCTAAGAGAGATTGATTCTTTAGAATTAAATAATAAGTTGGCCAAAATGTCCAAAGAAATTAAGAAAGCGGAAATGGAGAAGGATGATAAAAAGGAAAAGGAATTAATTTTAAAATTTAATAAATTATCAAAAGAAAAATGCCAAAAATGAAAAAACAAAAAAAGAAATCAAAAATTAAGCCCAAGAAAAAAGCAAAGAAATCGATGAAAAAGAAGAAGACAGCCAAGGCAAAAAAGAAAGTTTCTAAAAAGAAGAGAATAGTTAAGAAAAAAGTCAAAAAGGTTTCTAGGAAAAAAAGTAGAAAGAAGAGCAAAAAGAAAAAGATTGAACCCAAGAGATCTGGGAAGATTTTTCCTTCTGATAAAATGCAGCAATTGAAAGAGAAAGGAAGAGAAAGGGGATTTATTACTTATTCTGAAATATTGTATTTTTTCCCAGCTTTAGAAAGAAATATTTCCGGTCTAGAGAAGCTGTTTGATGATTTTGATAGAGAAGGGATAGAGATAAAAGAAAGTAGCGAATTATTATCTTTAGAAGGGAAACCAAAGAAAGTATTGAAAGCAGACGAAGGAGGGATAGATCCTATTCAGATGTATTTAAGGGAAATTGGTAAGATTTCTTTTGTTACTCCGAATGAAGAAAAAGAATTAGCTAAAAAGATTGAGAAAGGAGACTTAGAAGCTAAAAAGAAACTGGCCAGGGCTAATTTGAGGTTGGTTGTTTCAATAGCTAAAAAATACGTTGGTCGTTCTCCTAATTTAACTCTTTTAGACTTAATTCAGGAGGGAAATCTTGGTTTGTTTAGGGCTGTAGAAAAGTTTGACTGGAGACGAGGGTATAAGTTCTCTACTTATGCTACCTGGTGGATTAGGCAATCTATTACCAGAGCCTTAGCAGATCAGGCTAGAACTATTAGAATACCTGTTCATATGGTGGAAACAATATCCAAATATACTCAGGTAAGAAGAAGGTTGTTGCAGGATTTGGGCAGAGAACCTTTGCCAGAAGAAATAGCAGCAGAAATGGGATTGGAAGTCGAGAAAGTTTATCACATCCAAAAGATATCCCAAGAAACCGTTTCCTTGGAAACACCTGTCGGGGAGGACGATGAAGACTCAGTTTTAGCAGAGTTTATTAAAGATGACAAAACCATAGCTCCCAATGCCGAAGCTGCCAGGACTCTGTTAAAAGATCACGAAAGGGAGATATTAAAAGATTTGACTGCTAGAGAACAAAAGATATTAGCCATGAGGTTTGGCTTGGAAGATGGGGTTACCCACACCTTGGAAGAAGTAGGAAAAGAATTCGGAGTTACCAGGGAAAGAATAAGGCAGATCGAAGCTAAATCTTTAGAAAAAATAAGAGAGCATGAGTCATTAAAGAAGTTAAAAGGATATTAATATGAAGCATTTTTTAGGGACGACAATATTTTTGTTCCATGCGGCTTTCGTAACTTTTTGGTGTGGATTATTTCTTATCCCTGAAAGCTTATTCCCAGATAGGGTTTCTTTTCATTTTTATCTAACCATAGTGGTAGTTTTTCATCAGTTTGTTTGGGGATTATTAATAATGCCCTGGGCAAAGAAATATCGTATGGTTTGTATTTTTACTACCATCACACAAGTATTAAGAGGGCAGAAAATATCAGACCCCAAAAATTATGATCATTCTTTCACTCAAGAATTATTTAAGGAAATAGGGATTAAAATACCTCATAGAGCAGCTACCTTTATTACTTTTTCTGTATTAACCCTAGTTACTATCCAATATCTTATCCAGGGTTGAAAAAACACTCTTTTTGTGTTATTTTTATTAACGTATTCATTCCGGTGTAGCTCAATGGTAGAGCGGGTGCCTGTTAAGCACTAGGTTGTAGGTTCGAATCCTACCGCCGGAGTTTTTAAAGCTCATGATTGTCTCTTGGGTTTTTGGTTAGCTTGACACTATCTCGTAAATGGGGATACTTTAAAGATAGGAGGAAAGAAAGGTCGGAAGGCATAATGAATAATCAATGAGAAAAATTATGAAAAAAACAATTTTAGGTATAGTAAGTCTGGCTTTGGTAATTGGGTTAGCCGGTATTGTCAGTGCTGATGTAAACGCTGTAACACCTAGCACCAACGATATTAACCGAACCAATGGGTGGGCACATGTTGACCAGCTCAGTAAGGGTGTAGGAACAACGGATTTACAATTCATTAGCACAAGAGCTTTCTGGAGTTGCTTCGAATACAGGACTGATGGCGATACCAGTCAAAAGATCGGTGATACTAACTACAACACTGACATCACTGATGGTTTGTATCCATATTACTGTCAAAGTAATAACGATAGAACTAAAACCATAACGGCCAATGAATACGTTGAAGTTCGTATGGTTTTTGGCGCAGAAACAGATGAACGTTTTGATTGGACAAGATTTGACGTTCTTTACCCAAGAACAGCGGAAATTACTTCTCCAACATCAGGGCAAGATGTCTATGGAACAGTAGATTTTACGGCTTTTCTTAATGATGACGATGCTGATTCAGTCCAGTGGGCGGTAAGACAGGGCACTTGTGCAGCAGGAACCAATACAGTATTTGGTAACGTAGATGGTCATTCAGATATTGCAACTATTGATACAAGTGACTTATCTAATCAGACATTCTCATTTACAGGAGATATGTCTAGCTTGCCACTTGGTATGTATTGCTTCATCTACAATCCTGTAGAGGATAGTGGTGAATCAAACATTAGAGAGACTATGGAGTTTAATTTGATTGAACCTCCGGTTGGTCCGCCAATTGATAAAAATGAGTGCAAAAAAGACGGTTGGATGAGTTTTAACAATCCAACTTTCAAGAATCAGGGTGATTGTGTGAGTTACGTTCAAAGCAATGAAAATGCAGGTAAAAGAGATTAAATTTACTTGTATAGATTTCAAAAACAGCCTTTGCGGGCTGTTTTTGTTTAATTCCATTGATTAACCAGTAAAACATACTTCCCTTATTTACCTAAAACAGGTCCTAACTTCGTCTAGCCAAAGTCGGCACCTCAAACCACTCATTTGTAGCCATCCAATAGGTTCGAACGTCGTCCAGCCAGGGGAGCCCATTATTTTCAAACCGCTTTCTTAAGAAGGCGGTTTTCTGCTTGCCCTGAGTTTTTCGAAGGGGTAGAATAAAGGAAGATTATTAATTATTATTAATCTATTAATATTATGAAAGCAATATCTTTATTAATAACTTTAGCATTTCTATTTTCTCTCGGGACAGGAGTTTTGGCTCAAGAAACAGAATTACCTGATCCGGGAATGACTCCAGATAGTCCATTCTATTTTCTGGAGATAATTGCCGAAGAGATTGGCACTTTCTTCACTTTTGGCGATCTGAAAAAAGCTGAAAGACATGCTGCTTTAGCGGTTGAAAGATTGGCTGAGGCCCAAGCTGTGATAGAAAAAGGGAAATCGGAATTGGCAGAAAAAACTTTAGAAAGATATGAAAACCAATTAGAAAAAAGCATAGCCAGGGCAGAGAAAGCCATGGCTAAGGGAGAGAGTACTGAAAAAGTCATAGAAGTCGTAGCTAGAGTCGGTATGGCAACCTCTAAGCATTTGGAAGTTTTAGTTGAAGTTTACGAGAGAGTTCCCGAAGATGCTAGACCAGCTATTGAAAACGCAATGAAAGCTTCAATAAAGGGACACGAAAAAGCAGTTGAGGCATTAAAAGCACAAAATGCTTTGGGTGAAATTCCAGAAGAAGCCACTTTACCAACTCAGGTTCCACAAGAAGTAAGAGAAAGAGTTCAAATGAAGGTTCAACAGGAATTAGAAATAGAGAAAGTTCTTCAGGGCGTTGACACGTCTAAATCACTTAGAGATATTTGCGCAGAAGAAGGAGGAACGTCAGAGATGTGTGATCAATGGCCTCTTGAGAAATTTAAATCATTTGAACAGATTGAA
>JBDRGQ010000013.1:0-7611 GCA_043817685.1 bacterium
CGGAGAGAATCACATTCAGCCAAAGATTCCGGACAAAGGCCGGTGTTTAATGAAATCATCAAGGATATTCATGGAGGCAGATTTAACGGTATCTTAACGTGGGCGCCTGACCGACTGAGCAGAAACGCCGGAGATTTAGGAGTCATGGTTGATCTAATGGACCAAAAAGTACTGATTGAAATAAGGACTTACGGTCAGAGATTCAGCAACTCTCCTAACGAGAAATTCCTCTTAATGATTCTCTGCAGCCAAGCTAAGTTAGAGAATGACAATAAGTCCATCAACGTTAAAAGAGGGCTTCGTACGCGGTGTGAAATGGGCTTGTGGCCGGCTCCTCCGCCGAGCGGCTATTTAACCGAGAAACGAATTGACCGGAAAGGATACGTAATGGTAGATACCCAAAGAGCGCCGATCATAAAACAAATGTTCGAGAAAGTTGCCTATGAGCAGTGGTCGGGCAGAAAACTATATCACTGGTTGAAGTTTGAAATGAATTTCCGAAGTGCAACGAGCAACAAACCGCTAACCTTAAGCAATATCTACAAAGTACTGCAAACGCCTTTCTATTACGGATCGTTTGAGTATCCCCTCGGAAGTGGTCAGTGGTATCAGGGCAAACATAAACCGATTATCACCCGCGAACTGTTTGATAAGGCAAAAGAGCAGCTGAAACGCGACCGTATCGTCCGCGGAGAAAGCAAGGAGTTTGCCTTCACGCGGCTCTTAAAGTGCGGCTTATGCGGCTCAGGGGTCTGCGCTGAAGAAAAGTTCAAACAGCTCAAAACTACCGGACTTACCGTACGTTATGTGTATTATGGCTGTAATCGTTCAAGAGATCTTCACTGTAAAAATGGTTATATCAGAGAAGAAGAGTTGATAAAGCAATTACTGGAGATTATAGATAAGATCAACTTGGATGAACTGGGCACGCGGGAGAAGATAGAAAAAGAGGTTAAGAGATATCGTAAATTCCAATCGGAAGTTTTAAAGGTTAAGAATGAAAAAATAGGGCAAAAAGAAGCAGAGATAGATATTAGAAATTACGCCAAATACATGTTAAAGGAAGGAACCATGTTTGAGAAACGAGAACTGCTGGCAAATCTCAAAAGCAAGCTAATTCTGAAAAACAAGAAAATCCTACTTCAGTAAACGAAAAATCACCGATAACTTCGGTGATTTTTCTTTGTGTATATAAGCAAGATTTATTGACTAATTTTGCCTAAATCACCATCTAAAATAACGTCAACCATTGCTTCAATTTCAGTGAAATAAGAAACTTCTTTTGGTATGGGATTTAATAAAAATATCTTTTTATCATTTACGTGGGCAAAACCCATCTCCATTAAAGTATTACCACCAATGTAGTTTTTAATCCCGTTCTTGTCGTAATTAATGACCAATATCGCATCTCCGCTCTTAATACAATCATGCCACCATTTAATAAACCCTTCTTGTCTTTTCAATTTTCCATGATCTTTTTCAATACCATTAATAATAGCTGTAGCCGTCCCATCGGCTATACCAAACATTTTTTCATGCATCATGGGTTCGTGTCCCATTTCTTTAAGGTTCTTATAAATCTCAACGAATTTATCGGCAAATTTTACGCTTCCGCAAAGTGTTATCTTCATACGTTTTTTATTAAATCTAAATTACCTTCTAAAACTATTGGTTTGGCTAATTGAATCTCAATAGAATATCTTTGGTCTTCAATTTTTGGGGGCGGGTAAAGCAAAAATATCTTCTTACCCAAATAAAAAGCCAGGCCTATTTCCATCAAGGTTGCTCCACCAACATATCCTTTGATTCCGTCTTTCTCATAATTCAAAATTAAGATAGCGTCGTGCTCAGCGATCTTTTTAAAGCAATCCTCCAGAATATTGTTTTTAAAACAATGTTCCAGGTCCATATTTAATCCTGGATTTTCCAGACATTCGCTAGTATCTGGCGGGACCATGACAGAATGGCCCAACTCCTCAACCCTGCTTTTTGCTTCAAGCATTTGTTTAGCAAAGTTCATACTGCCGCAAATGTAAATTCTCATAGTAAAAATAATTAATCTTTTTATTTATATCCTATTTCTTTCAACATTTCAATGATTGTTTCTAAGGGGATACCTCCTAAGAGATTGTAATAGCTTCCTTCTATTTTCTTAACGAATGAAGCGCTGTAATGTTTAACTGGATCGTAACCTAAGGCATAAGTATTAAAATGAGGATCTTCATCAAGATATTTGTTGATTTCTTCTTCTGAAAGTTCTCTCATGGAAACATCTGTTATAACAACTTTTGAAAGCGTCTTGTTTGTGACCGCATTAGTCATATAGATTCCAGTATAAAATTGATGTTGCTTTCCAGAGAGGGCTTTTAATCTTTGAAAGTCTTCTTCTTTTGATTTCGGCTTCTCAAAAATCTGTCCATTGAAATAGGTCACTGAATCCATACCGATAACAATAACGTCTGGATGGTTTTTAGCCACTGCTTCGGCTTTTAGTTTAGAAAGTTCTCTAACTAGTTTTTCTGGCTTATCCCTCTCTAACTGAGATTCATCTACATTACTTCCCTCCACCTCAAAAGGGATACCTAAGTATCCGAATGTTTCTCTGCGATATGGCGAAGTGGTGGCTAAAATTATTTTTTGCATATTAAAAAGATTTGGCAATTTTAATGAATTCTTTAACTTTATCAATATCCTTTTCGTGGCTACCTGTTTTGTCTGTTTTTGTCTTAGAATCTACGCCTGCTGGTTTAACTTTTCTAATAGCTTCAGCTACATTATCAGAACCTAATCCCCCAGCCAAGATAACAGGTATCTTTACCGCTTCAACTATTTTCTGACTAATGTCCCAATTATGAGTTTCTCCAGTAGCCCCCAATTGTGACTTCAAAGTATCTAAGAGTAGGTAATCAACTATTTCTTCATATTGTTCAGCTAATTTAACACTTTCTTCATCTACCACTGCAATGCTCCTCATTATTTTTAGATCGGGGTATTTTTCTCTGATTTCTTTAACTTTTGATAACGGTAGAATTTCTTCGCTGATTCCCAAATGAAGAATATCGGGATTTAGCTGTTCAACGATTTCAGATATCTCTTCCAAATCATTTGATAAAGATAAAACAACCTTCTTAGTACTAGATGGCACTAATTGAAAAATTACGCTCGCTTCTTCAACTGGTAGTTCGCGAGGATACTTCCCTTTACCCACTAAAACTCCTATGTGGTCTACGCCTATCTCTACAAGTTTTTTTGCTTCAGTTGGATTGCTTACTTCGTAAATTTGGACTATCATAATTTTTTATTCTCCAAAATGTTTATTTTCTCGAAAAGCCTTAATCTGTTTAATGTGGGCTGGGAATATCTTTTTCGGCAAATGATTTAAGTTGAACCATTCCCATTTATCGCATCTATCAGGTTCTTTTAAAATTGGCTCTTTATTATCAACGTTCTTTGCCAAAAACCCTATTTGAAGATAATGTTGGTTCCCACTCAAATCATTAACCAGGTTAGCGAAAACAAACTTTTTTGCCTTTAAACCCGTCTCCTCTCCTAATTCACGGGCTGCGGTTTCTTCCATCCTCTCGCCGTATTCTAAATGGCCACCCGGTAAGGCCCAAGTGCCAGCGCCATATGCGCCTTTCCTTTTCCCTAACAATAACTTCTTGTTCTTCACAATAAATACATTCACCCCAATATGAAATTTTTCGTATTTTTTCTTCATAGATTTACTCAGAAACATTAAACTTATTTTTCAGATAACACTCTACTACATTTTTTGCTGGAGGAAACAAATTATCAGGGACTTCGTCTTTATTGAACCATTCCCACCCTTCCCAATCTTCGGGAAGCAAAACTTTAGGTTCACCGTCCATCTCTACAACAACGCCAATTCCAATATAATGGTTATCTAGGGCGTAATTGGCGTTGATGCAGATGATTTTATATTTCGTTACATTACAACCGAACTCTTCTTTAATGTTTCTTTCAACGGTGTCCCCAATTTTCTCCTCAAATCTTATATCTCTACCAGGAAGGCCGTAAACTTGCTTTCCTTGATAATTCCATTTTTCTGTTAATAAACCAAAGAGTATTTTATCTCCTTTGACAACCAGTATATCTACATTAACTTTTGGAATTTTCTCTATCATATTATTCAACTGATTCTTTTATCCAATTTAAGAATTCTTCATTCCCGTCAATTTGAATAAAAGCAATTATAGGACATTTATCACTATGAATCTGTTTAACTTCGGAGATAATTTTCTCTTTATTTTTTATCAAAGAAAAACCTTGAACGTTATAATATTCCTTCTCTACAATCTCTCCTTCCCACCAATATCTAGAATCTCCTTTTGTAATTAAAGAACCAGCAATAAGTCTTTTCTTAACCAAAGTATCAGAGATATTATCTGCTTCTTCCTTACTTGTTGCACTTATTATAAATCGACAAAATTCTTCAGACATATTTATTTTAGTTATTTATACAAGGCCAGAAGATAAGCACCGCGTAAATACCAAGCGTGAAGTAGTTTATCTTTATTGAGCTTATATGGTTTGGGATATTCTGGTCGGGGGTCATTTACTATATAATTATTGCCTTCTTTACCAATTATCACAACACAATGTCCAGATCGTTTGTCTGGCTGACCTCTCAGAGAATTAGTGTTTAAGGTTACAATAACTGGCACTTTCTTTTTGAGAAAACCGTCAATCAAATCTAAGTTTGGGACCTTGGTTGAGAACTTACCACCCAATTGGATATATTCTATATCTTTCTTTATTTCTCTTTTTTTGAATCCCGGTTCTTTGTATTTCTTACGCTTGATGTCTTTAAGGTACTTTTTAAGTTTAGTTATATCTTTCTCTGATAAGTTTTCTGTATCTTTATCTAAGATATACGAGTTATGGTAGCAAAAGAAAGTCTTAAATCCATATTTCAGGGCAATCTTACCTTCGTCAGCTATCCAGGTTCCGATGTTCTTGTAAACTTTTATTTGCTTCAATAATTCTTCCATCGGCACTTTTTCACCAAAATACTCCATAACCATCTGAAGGCAGACTACACAACAATGCAAGCTTTTCTTTTTCTGTTTTTTTATTGGAAGTTTGATTTTCATAAGGAATCTATCCAATTTAAGAAAATGTTCTTAATTTCTCTTAAGTGGGCGTTTTCTTTAAAGGTATGAGGAGCGCCTTTAATTATATGGAGTTCTTTCTTTGTAGTCAGTTTTTCATATAAAATCTTTAAATGTTCCTGCCGAGTGTCTGTATCCTGATCGCCAACAATAATCAAAACAGGAACTTTTATTTCTTCTGCCTTTGTGAGCAAATCATATTTTAAAGCGTCGGGAACGAACGACCAGTTGAGCTTTTTAACTAAACCGGGATAGGAGGAGCTTTTCCATTCTCTGTAGCCGCCTTTTTCCCAATCTTCTATGCTTTCTTTGGTTCCAAGTGTCTTAATAAATATTTCCCCGGAGATAAATGACGAAATAGGGGCTATCGCTTTTACTTCATCCGGATGATTTAAAGCGTGCCAAGCGACGCAAAATCCTCCCAAACTATGACCAGCCAAACAAAATGGTTGTTGATACCATCTTTGTTTTTTAGCCCATTCTATAACGTCTTCTAAATCTTCGTAATAATTGGTTAAGGTGGCCAATTCAAGTTTACCCTCGCTCTCTCCTATTGAGTTGGTCGTATCAAATCTAATCACGGTATATTCTTTTTCATTAAAAGCCTCGGCCATGGTTTGGATATGAGGTTGTTCCTTGAATCCTCCTAAGCCATGCATTACAAAAACAAGCCCTTTTTGTTTTTCAGCTTCTTCTACTATTACAACTATTTTCTGTCCCCTTCTATTTTTAATAATTTCTTTCTTCATTGGGGCATAAATTCATATGTATAAGCATAAACGGTAGTATCATTATTAACGTCGTATTTTGGATTGTGGCGTTTAAATGCATCTATAAGCTCTTGCCTATTTTCGTATGTTTTATAGTGCTTCTTATCTTTTAAATCTATTTCTCCCACGGTTGTTTTGACAACCTCTATCATTTTCCCAAAACCAAATATTTCCCCTGTCTGACTATTTTCAAAAGCCACAATATCACCTGCTTTCAATTTATGGTCTCTAAGTCTCCAGGTGCTTATCTTACCATCGAAAACTTGAGGCACAACACTTTCGTGAAATCCCATTATTTTAGGCACCTCATACTCCCAATAAGGTTGCCACTTAAATAGTTTTTCCAAACACTCTTTAAACGTTTTGCCAGCTAATGTATCTAATCCGTATTGTGTTGCACGATGGCCGACCATTAAAACTGTTTTATCGTGATATTCTTCCGCTATTTCGCTGAGAAAGTCGTGAACTCTTATCATTGCTTGCTCATAGCTTTCTCCGCCAGGATATGGTTCTTTTATATGCTCTTTCTTCATCGGTTCTACAACCTCGCTTGGCTTGCCGTTAAAATCGCCGTAATTTAGCTCTCTAAGGCGTTTGTCTACGATAACCAGATATTTGTCCTCAAAGGCTATTTTTACAGTATTAACAGCTCTCTTTAAATCGGAACAGCAGATTAAGTCTATTTTAATATCTTTAAACCTCTCTCCCATTTCTTTGGATTGTTGAATACCTAAATCAGACAACTCAACGTCTTTCCAACCAGATGAAAGGTGGGCTTCGTTATCTTTTGTTGTAGAGTGTGCCGCAAAATATATTTTCATAATTTGACATCTGTATTAAAAATGTATTTTTCTCCTGTGCCGACAATTTTCTGTATTCCATTTTCTATTAAAATGGCTTGTTTGTCTGTAAGGGCTATGACAGGATAATTTACTTTACTGGCACATTCTCTAGTCGCTTCTATGTTTGATTCATCTATGTGTGGAGCGATGACAAAAGGAACTAGATTCAAGCCAGTTAAATCTTGTAAATTAACTGTGTTTCTATCTGCATGCTTCCAACCAGCTGATTCAATATTTAATCCTGCTATCATACTACCGGCGCTGACGCCCAAATAAACTCCTCCTTTATCTAAAAATGGCTTTAGTGCCTTATCAAATCCACTTTCTCTAACGTATTTGAGAAGGTAAAAGGTATTACCACCCTCAACGAAAATCACATCGAAATCTTTTAATTTATCATTTAAAGAATTCTCATTTTCTTCTTTTAAATCCATTTCAGTTACTTTAAAACCCAGTTCTGATAGTCTTTCTCTATCTTTTTCTACGTACCACTTATTTTCTTCTGGATGAGAAGCGGTAGTAATAAAACACAGGCTTGTTTCATCAGGCTTTTTATTAAGCATTTTTAGGAATGATTCGGTTGTTTCGGGAACCAGTCCCGCTGACGTTAGAAATAACTTCATATTAATGTATTACAATTCCTTGAATTTTTATGTTTTCTGAAGAAATAATCTTTTTAGATTCTTTAACGAATTCTTGAAATCTCTTCTTGTCTATTAAAACATCGTAGCTTTTAGGATATTTCCTTTTTAATACATCCATAAATTCTTTACCAGCCCCTCTCACATTAATAAACTCAAACCAGTAAGAATCGCTAAACTTTTTAGTCTTTCTGATTATGTCTTTTAAATCTATTAAACCAGG
>JBDRGQ010000014.1:0-11398 GCA_043817685.1 bacterium
AAAAAGTTTACTAACTGTCCAAGAGCAGTTCTGAAATGCTTTGGCGGTTTGGATTCTATTTTTCCAGAAACTCCACCGAATCCTCTAAGTATCAAATCGTACAAATCCCAACCGCAACAATAAGTTGAAAGATTATCAAGATCGTGAATATGGAAATCTCCAGAGATTAAAGCCTCCCTTATTTCTTTTGGATAAACTTTGTTGAGCCAATATTTTTTTGTGATTGATGAAACTCCATAATAATTTAATCCCTGCAGAGAATAAGACATGTTGGCATTTTCTTTTATCTGCCAGTCCAATTTTTTTATGTACTTGTCCACCATTTCCAACGATTCATCCAGAGCCTCTGACGCTTCCCTAATTTTTCTTCTCTGTTCTCTATAAAGAATGTATGCTTTTGCAGTATCAACAAGATTTTCCAAAATTAAAACTTCTTCAACTATGTCTTGAATCTGTTCAACTTGAGGAATTTCGTCTTTTTTAAATCTTCTGTTTAATATTAAGATGACTCTGTCAGAAACTTTTTTGGAAATTATCCCATCTCCCTGTCCTGTAGCGGTAATGGCTTTGTAAATTGCTTCAGTTATTTTACTTTGGTCGAAATCTGCTATCGAGCCGTCTCTCTTTTTTATTTTTGTTATTTTATTTTCTGACATAAGGATAAAAAAATCTCGTTTAGTTAAGAGATAATTAAAGAATTTATGAAAAGATTATTTTATTTTACTCCCTCGTTTTTCCGAGGTCAAATCTAGCCAAATAATCTTAAAAATGGGGGGTTTTCCACACCCCTATTTTACAAACAGCATACAAAGGCAATGACCGTCTTTTTCAATTTCTTCTTTGTGCCAATGACATGGACAGACTTTTAAATCGTCTTCTTCTGGCTTCCCAACTATCCTTCTGCAGGGACAATATTTTTTACCGTGTTTCTTTTCGTTTTCTAAAATTCCAGTTATTAATTTCTCAACTATTTCCTTTTCTGGGTTTAGCTTAAATCCGTTTTCTTTAGCATAAGCTTCGTACTTTGCTATCACGCTTTCCATTGTTTCAGTTCCCCCACCTCCCAAAGTATTTTCCAACCAATTATTAATCATCTCTTCTTGCTGCATGCCGATAAAACCTGAAACAGGATTTCCATTCTTAAAAAGTACAACCGTTGGGATTCTGTCTATACCAAGTTTTTGGGCAGCCAATGGAATATTGTCCAAATTAACTTTTAGAAATTCTATTTTGCCTTCAGCTTTTTTTACAACGTTATCCAGTATCGGAGCTAAGTAAGTGCAAGGCGCACACCACTCTGTAAAAAAATCAACCAACACTGGTTTTTCAAATTTTTTAATTTCCGAATCAAAATTTTGATCTGTAATTTCTAACATTATTTCTTTATTTCTTCAATCGCGCCGTAAGGACACAGATCCTCTCCGCCGCATTCTTTAATTTTATCTTGATTTATTATTTCTGCTTTTCCGTCTTCGACAAGTTTTGCTCCTTCTGGACAATTGGCTTCGCACACTCCACAGCCAATACACTTTTCTTTATTCACTTTATACATATATGTATCTTTTATAAATTAATAATTAATAAATCTTTATTCTCCAATTATTTGGATTTGAACTTTTCTTTTTCTGTCTTTGTCCAATTCTACAAAAAATATTCTCTGACTTCATTTTAGGTAAACATCAATAAACTAGGCTTTAGAATAAGGATAAGGCCTAAAACTATAATTAACAATCCTCCTATCAAAGAAGACCAGTAATTATACTTGTCAGTAAATCCAAACTTACTAAGCGTTATTACCGCCAAACAAAGGATAATTATGTCGTCCAGCATGAAAATAAAAGTGTACAACAATAAATACAGATAATAAGAAATGCCGCTCAACTCGCTCAAAGCCAATATTCTTGTATAGATTGCGGGCAGTCCTGCAGAACAGAAAAATTCAATAAGGTTAACTCCAGCAGCCAACAAAACCGTTCCTCCTAAAATAGCAAAAGTAAATGGAGAAAAAGCGATTTTCTCCGCCTGAACTTTAAGCTTGTCTTTTAGTTTTTCTTGAACGCCCTCTCCATCTGTTACTTTACAAGCTCCAGGTCTGTATTTAATAAAATTCTTTATCTGCCAAAATCCAATCCCAATGGCAAAAACTCCAATCATTATCCTGGTAATATTAACGTAGGAAATGGCCAAGAATAAATTAAACCAGGCCGTTAGAATAAGAAAATAAACTATCCCTGACACCAAAACAAATGTTCCTCCTATTAACCACATTCTTTTCCTGGAACGAGTATTTACCAATAAAGTCAAAAGAAATATTAAAATCCACATAGCGCAAGGATTGAATCCGTCCATAGCGGCAATAACTATAGTAAGAATCGGCAAAGACATTTTGGAAATATCTACAGATCCGAAAAATGGAACATCTATAATATCTCCTGTCTCTTCTCCAACTCCACTAATACATTCAATCAAACAATTTTCAATTTGTCTTTCTGTTTGATCGTTAAACCCAAAAAAATATTTGTCAGGGGTAAAAGTTACCGGAACCTGACCCCATTCTCTTTGGGGAACATTATATTTTTCGTAAAAATTCTTTAAAATCTTCTGGTTTTCTGCACTGGATATCACCTCATAATAATTAACCTGCAATTGAGGATGTTTATCAGTCAAATCAGCAAGAAAAACCTTCTCCTTAGCACAATAAGGACAAGTATCACTGTAAAAAAAATCAATTTCCACTTTATCTTGGGCAAAAATGGAAGAAGCTCCGCTCAGCAATAAAATGGAAATAAGAAGAAGAAAAATCGTCTTTTTCATATTTTTAACATCGAGTTTAATTTTATCAGAAAACATTTGAAAAATCAAAAATCCGCCCTGAAAGACAGATTTAAAACTTTTTAAATATTGTTATCTAAAATTTCCCGATAGCTTTTTTCTATAAAATCTATCATTTCCTTTTCTACCTCGTCTATCTCTCTTCCGCCCTCTATGTTTGAAGCTTTAATTGAGGCCTGGGTGCCGTTCTTAAAATAGAGTATTATTTTATCATCCACTCTCTCAAATCTCTGCAATACGCATACTTCAGGATCTAAACGATCAAATCCTTCAGAAGGTCCCACCCTAAAGGGAAATTTATCAAATGTTAAGTTTTTGCTTTCTTTTATTTTCATGAAACTTAATTTAATTCTTCAACTTCTTTTTTGCCCTCTTCCATTTCTTTCACTTGTTCTGCATCTTCTTTGAGCAATAAAGTCTGGAATTCTCCCACGTGAGTCTTTTCTTCTTTGGCTATATCCAAAAGAACAGCTTTAATCTTTTCATTGTCCGTCATGGCCGCTAACTGTTCGTACAAGCTAATGGCGTCCAATTCGGCAATCATCCCCACTCTTAAAATTTCCTTGTTCAGATCTTCCTTTTTAACTTTCTGAAAATCTGTAGGTATTTGAGACAACATATCATATATAGTAAATTAAACGATTATACGACCTTTCTGCTTTTATTCTACCACCTATCAAAAACTAAAAACAACTAATATTAATGAAATAAAAAAACGCTGGGCAAAGGGCGCTTTTTAAGAATTAAAACTTAATTTTATTTTTTCTTTTTCTTTATTGAAATTCCCCTCTTTCTAAGCTTTTTCTCAAGCCTTTTTGTGTTTCTCCATCCTCTACCCATGTTTTTATATTTAGTTTAATAAATGACCTTTTATCTCTTCTGTCAAAAGAAATCTTCTTTTATTCTAACAAAAAACCGTCTAACTGATAAGGCGACTCCCTCTACTAGACCATGTTAGAACCTATTATTTAATTTCTCGTTTTGCTCTTGTACGTTCTGTTTCTGTAAGATATTTCTTTCGCAACCTTACGCTTTTGGGCGTTACTTCTAAATACTCATCCTTATCCATCACTTCTAGCCCAGTTTCAATAGTTATAATCTGAGGATTAGTAAGATTAATCGCGTCATCGGTAGCTGCAGCTCGCATATTAGTAAGATGCTTTCCTTTAATTGGATTTACCGTCATTTGATTCCCCCTTGATGTATTGCCAATTACCATACCCTCATACACTTCAGTATTCTCTTTAATATACAAAGTGCCTCTGGTTTGTAAGTTATCGAGCGCATAGGCTAACACCTTTCCGGTTACTCCGGAAATCATCGACCCTACTTTCCTATGCGCAATTTCTCCCGCATATGGACGGTATCCAACGACCCTAGTCGCTAAGATTCCGTTTCCCTTCGTGTCTATAACAAATTGGTTTCTGTATCCGAATAAACCACGGCTTGGACCTTCAAACCGCATAAAAGAACGGCCTTCTTGTGGCTCTATATGTAATAATTGCGCTCCGCGAGAACTTAACTTTTCAATAACTGTTCCCTGAAACTCTTTTGGTACATCTGCTATAATCTCTTCAAAGGGTTCATGTTTTTTACCGTCAATTTCTTTTATAATAACCTGAGGCTGAGAAACTTGAAGCTCATACCCTTCTCTACGCATGTTTTCAATAAGAATAGCTATGTGTAATTCTCCTCTTCCATACACAACAAATCGTTCAGCCGACTGCGTGTCAAAATCTATTTTTAATCCTACGTTTACCTCAAGCTCCTTTTCCAAACGTTCTCTAAGTTTCCGACTCGTTACAAACTTTCCCTCGCGTCCGGCAAATGGAGAATCATTAACTAAAAATGTAAGTTCAATGGTTGGTTCGTCTACTGAAATGCTTTCAAGCAATGGTTCATCTGCAGATTTTACCAATGTATCTCCAATATAGACATCTGGAAGCCCGGCAATTATGGCGATATCGCCAGATTCAACAGTTTGTGCCTCTTTCCTGACAACCCCTTCAAATGTAAATAGTTTTGTTACCTTATTGCTTGTAGTCTTCCCTGAATGTTTTTTCACATATATAGTATCTCCAATATTAACGCTACCGCTATATACACGGACAATTGCAAGTCGCCCTAAAAAATTATCATATGCCAAATTAAAAAGCTGAGCACGAAACGGCTCATCAGTATCTTTTGAAGCTGCTGGCACATATTTTATAATCACATCTAATACCGGAGTAATGTCTTTTGCCTCGTCATTAAGATTATGTTTTGCTGTTCCATCTCTTGCAGTAGTATATACCACTGGAAAATCAAGCTGCTCTTCAGTCGCTCCAAGCTCCGCAAATAATTCAAACACCTCGTTGTGCACACGATCCGGATTTGCTTCCAACTTATCAATTTTATTAATTACTAGTATAGGTCTTAATCCTAATTCCAAAGACTTTTTTAATACAAAACGAGTTTGTGGCATTGGACCCTCTTGTGCGTCCACCACTAACAATACTGAATCAATAGAACGTAATACTCTCTCTACTTCAGAACCAAAATCTGCATGCCCTGGCGTATCTACAATGTTAATTTTAGTATCTTTATATGATACAGCAGCATTCTTTGAGTAAATCGTAATTCCACGCTCTTTTTCAAGCACATTTGAATCCATACTTACTTCACTATCTGCAGCTCCCGTTTGCCTTAAAATAGCATCGGTAAGCATAGTTTTTCCATGATCTACATGGGCAATAATAGCTATATTTCTAATTTCCATATTGGTGAATTTAACCCAATGAAAAATACCTGACTAATTATGAAAAAAACCCAAAAATGGGTTGATTTCATTTGTTTGATTTGCTGGATTAATTCTTAGAGACGAGCTACGTTTGTTGCGTTAGGTCCTTTTGGAGAATCAGATTTTTCAAAAGACATCCTATCACCTACTTTTAACTCTTCGAAGGTTACGTCTTTAAGCTCGTTTCTGTGGAAGAATAAATCTTTATCTTCCCCATCAACGGTAATAAATCCGAATCCTTTATCTGTAAGGTTTTTAATTGTTCCTTCCATGATTATGATATAAATTAATTAATGTTTTAAGTTTTTATTCTAAACTTTAGTTCTCTTAACAAACTCGACTAAATTTTTATTAGACAACTATCTTATGTAAATAATATTAACATCTAAAAAATGATTAGTCAACCCCAGAAAAAAGCCAACTCTCCCATAACGACAAGTAAGCCCTTTTCCGGCTCAAAAACCGAAAACCCACCCGATTAGAGGTGGGATGTTTCCGCGTTTAGAAATCCTTATTTCCGAGAACCTTCGCCAAGAAAGTAAAGACCGAATATAAGATTAACAGCGCCCAATATGCCAAAAAGTATTTTTAGAGCTAAGTTCGCCCATTCCATTCCGAGAATGCTTATGAGAAAAATCCCGTTAATCCAGAATAGAATACAGCATAAACTTATAATATTTTTCTTCATACACTTTAATTCAACTATAACCACAAATAATTGTCAATTTTCAAAGGTCGAAATTAAGTAAAAATAGGTAAAACTATGATCTCAGAAAAAATAATAGAAAATACACAAAATGTCCTTATCCTTATCGAACGAGGAATAATAACGAAAGATGAGGTAAGGAAAATGTTAGAGTTAAAACCAAAAACCTCTAAAAAAGAGGTTGTTGGAAAAAAGAATCGCAAAAAATAACTATTTATTATATAAAGAAAATTGCGTTGCCTCTTCTTCGGTTGTTATTTTGCTATCCCTACAAGATTCTTTGATAGATTCTAATATTTCTTTAAGATGACTTGGTGATGTCTTATCAATAGGACAATTCCCACCATCAAAAAATGCTTTAATTAGTTCTTTCTCGTAACCAGTTATCATATTGTTAGAATTAACTTAATTTAACCGACCTTTAGCATATTATAAATTATTATTAGAAAAACAAACATCCTATTGCGGAGCAAAGGTCGAAAGTGTATAATTGAAATATAAATAAAAAACTATGGAAAACGAAGAACAAAAACAACCAATTTCAAAATCCCCAGATGTCCCTGACGTTCCTGACGTTAAGGGCATAATAAAGAAAGGTCTAGAAATTTACGATAAAATAAAGGAGAAGATAGAGCCTGCAGAAAACGGTAAATATGTAGTTATTGAGACTGAGTCTGAAAAGTATTTTATTGGCAATACAAGAGATGAGGCAACTGGAAAAGCCAAAGATGAATTTCCCGATAAAGTTCTATTCATAAAAAGAATTGGACAGATAGAAAAGATTTCTCGCCACGTTGCTTTAGACCATCCTAATTATGCTGGGTTATTTTGATCAAAAAGATGGTAATCCCAAGATAGTAATATCTATAAAGGGAACTCGAAGGATTTCTAAACAAATACCAGCATTGTTTGATACTGGTCATACTGGTAGTTTATCACTACCAATCATTGATTTAGTAGAAATTGGAGCAAAATTATCGGGCATTGGTCAAGTTACTTTAGCTGATGGCAATACAAAACCACAACTATATTTTTCTGTAAAAGTAATGATAGATAATATAGAAAAAGAAGTTGAAGCTGCCTTAATTGAAAACCCTGAAGCAAAAGAAGCAATCGCTGGACTTGAACTATTTGCTCCCTACCTCGCAATCATTGATTTTAACAATAAAATTCTAAGGTTTGTAAAAAGTAAAGATGAAAAAACGAAGTAAAAATTTTTTATGAAATCACAACAACAGGGAAAAGAGAAATTTTATTCTCTCCTAAGTCGTGCCTCTCGCACAACCTTAAAATCAAAGTCTGGAAAGGCGAAACGGAAGAAAAGCGGGAGTTATAAGAAAAACAAAACTCGTTAATGTAGCTTTGTAAGTATTTTTTACTTACAGAGTGATATGTTCCAAATAGACCTCTTTTTAGTTGAGACCAAGCACCTTCAATAGTGTTGGTGTGTATGTCCCCACGAGCATAAACTTTATCCCTGTGTTTAATAGTGTCGTGTAAATAGCCCATACGCTTTACCTTATCAAGAATAGAGCTTTCGTCAGTTATCACTCTTGTTCCTCTTTCTATATTATCAGATACAGATTTCATAGCCGTAGGTATCCAATACTCTTTAATGTGTTGGGCTTTTATTTTTCCATCTCGTTGAACCATACCAAGAACTGTTTCTTTTTCTCCTTTCTTACTCATTTTCCTTCTGCCACCGATATAAACTTCGTCTGCTTCAACTGTTTTATTAAGCATTTCATTCTCTTGAGACATTAAACTCCTTATCAGTTTTCCGATCCGCCAAGCTGTCTTATAGGTAGTGCCCAGATGTCTTTGTATTTCTTTGGCAGACACACCATTTTTAGACTGGCTCATTAAATAGATAGCAAACAACCAATCTGTAAGTTTAGTAGCAGACTTATGAAAGATAGTGTTGGCGATAGGGTTTATTTGATAACCACAAGAACAGGCATAGACCTTTCTATTATTAACTCGGTAGAAAGTATCTTTTCCACACTTGGGACATTTAATATTTGGAAATCGGCTTTTGAAAATGTATTCTAGGCAAGCCTCGTCATTGGGGAACTCTTTATGAAATTGTTTTATGGTGTAATTCATATTTGTTTATTAGTTGATTACACCTTCATTATAGCAAATACCCTTACTTGTTGTCAAGGGATAGTTAGGAGAAAAAACCGCCTAGATGGCGACTCTTTAAATTCCCTAATGAGATTGTAGAATTTATTCCTTCTGATGGACGGTCTTAGAATCTGTTCAGGGGAAACAAAAAACGTGTTTACCGATGTTTTTTTAAAAATTGCCTGTGCTTCGTTCTATTTCTGAAATAATTTTTATTCTTTTTGTTTTTCATGTAGTTTTATGTTTTTTCTCTAAAGCCGAAACTAAAAGCCACGAAATAAATGGTTTTCGAAGTTTATCTATAGACCAATTATTATCTTTAAAAAGTGATACTTTTTCTGTTTTGAAACGAGAGAGTAAGGAAAGAGTGGCTTTCAAGTTTACGGGAGACAATCGATTATGCTCCTCTAAAAACTGCTCTTGGTTTAAACGTGGATCTATGAGTTTTTTAAATTTTTTGAATCTTGGAATCATATTTTGTAAATAAAAAGCAACTCCCAATAGCGGTGAGTCGCAAATAGTATTATTGAGTATTTTGCTTAATGATAATCTGGTAACTATTTGTAGGTCAAAACTCTCAAAGCTTCTATCTTCATCATACACTTATCATTTCAAAAAATCAAGTCCGAGAAAAAACTCTTAGGCAGAAATTATGGTTCCGAGGACTGGACAATGTTAGAATCTGGTTTAAATAAAAAGCTCCGAACGATTGATTAAGTCGGAGTCCAAGGTTTTAGTTCGCTTTGTTTCCTATAAAAAAATTAACTTTAACCAAGAAAATCATTTTAATTGGAGAGATTCTTCTGTATAAAGATTTGATGAATTCCAGAGCATAAAACCGCTGAAATTATCTTTAGTGGCGTCGTAAACCGCCTCTATCTCAGACCTCACCATTCCAGCGTCATAAATGACCCCCAAATTAAAATCCTGAAGCCAGGGACGCAATTGGTCGCTTCTTTCTAATAATTGATTGGAGGCCAATAATCTCTTTAGGGCGTTTTCTATTGAATATTTTACGACCTCATAAGGGTATTCAGCCGGATTTTGATAACCTAAAAATCCCTCAGCATAGTGAGAAGGATAAACCATCGGACATACGTAATCGAAATACTCAAAAGCGTCCTCAATAATCTGCCCCACTCCAAAATCGTTAAAACTGACAGCAGACAAACCAAAAAGGTCAATTGACAACTTATCGTCGGGAATCTCTTGGCGAAGATATTTAAAAAATTCTTTAAGGACTAAATGTTTCGGAATACTTCTATCCCACAACGGAAAACCCATATCGTTTAAATCGCCGTCTGAAGGAAATCTGACATAATCAAAATTAATTTCGTCAAATCCCAATTTAAGAGCCTCTTTTGCGATGGCAACGTTATAATCCCAGCTTTCTTTCGCCGCAGGATCAATCCAAGCCAATCCTACATCATCAAACCATAAAGATGATGTTGCGGATTTACTATAAACGGCTAATTCCGGTCTGGCTTTGGCCAACACCGGATCTTGAAAAACGGTTATTCTGGCAATTAAATAAATTCCTTCATCGTGCAGTTTTTGGATAAGAGAACTGATGTCTTTAATTCTTATACTTTCTGCATTATATTTTTCTACCTCTGGCACTGCCGTATTATAAGCCACGTAGCCAGACCAATCCTTAATATCAATTACCACCCCGTTAATTTCCGTATTCTTAGTGAGATTAATTATATAGTCAATATAGTCTTTTTTAGACGCTGACCAGCTTGTCACATAAATAGCTTTCACTGTTTCCGCTAAAATAAAAGATGGTTCCTGAGCTTTAGAATTAGCATCAGTATCCAGTTCCGTTTCCACTACTGGTTCAAAGATAGAAGAAATTAAAACATTATCTTTATTTTGAGAAAGAATAAAAAAAATGCCAATTGTTACCACGGTTGCAATGATTAAAACTATTGTATAAAGCTTGAGTAATTTCATAATTAAAAATAACTTCCCATAGTCAATTCCAACGGGAAAAGTTAATTTATTTATTATACAGTTTAAACAGAAAATAAAAAACTGTCTGATTTAATAGGCAATTTTAAGTTAGTTTCCCTGGCTGGACGCTATTCGAACTTGTTTTATAGGGTTTGAAGTTGGTTTTGAGGTGCCGGGTTTGGCTAACAAATAAAAAACCAGCCAGTGGGCTGATTTCTTATCCTAAATAAATCTCTATAGACACTTGCTTAGGAGTTTGGCGGGAAGGATTAGAATATTAAAATACTTCTTTTTAGAGCCCGCCACTCTTTATTTATTTGGGTTTAATGTCTACCGCCAGATTTCTTCCGGCAATAATTGGTAAATCATTAATCTCCAACTTCCCATTCTTCTTCGTGGTTTCGAGAAAGTTATCTACTACCTTCTCTTCTCCATCGTCAATAAGAATGGTTATTTCCAAGAACGTCATTGATTTTCCATTCTTTGTGTATTTCGGATGAATTGAAGCTTTCATTTCATCACCTCCTAATAAAACAATACCACATTTTAGTGATATTGTCAACATCGGTGCTCTGGGGGCTGGACGCTATTCGAACTTATTTTATAGAGATAATGCTCAATGAAGCTAACGCTTCATTTCGACCTTCGTCCCGTTCACGGCAGGACTCGGCTTTTGAGGTGCCGGGTTTGGCTAACAAATAAAAAACCAGCCAGTGGGCTGATTTCTTATCCTAAATAAATCTCTATAGACACTTGCTTAGGTTTATAGAGTGGGATAGTTAGTCATTAGACTGTTAACTACTTCCCCCACTCTTTTCTTACTTACCGCTATAGGCAAGTTTGTCGCACTCTGGACAAGTTGCTATATGTCCATTGCCATAAGGAATTAACTTTACCTCAACCTTTTTCCCACAAGACTGACAAGTTACCTTTTTCGTCACATTATCTATGTCATTCATACTGCTATCTTTCTCCTTTTTAAACTCTATTTAAACAAT
>JBDRGQ010000015.1:0-24261 GCA_043817685.1 bacterium
CTGGAGTAGAAATTAATTCTTTAAGTATAATAAACGGAGTAGCCAGAGCGGACTTTAATGAACAATTAGAATATCAGGCAGGAGGTTCCTGTAGGGTGGGAGCTATTCGCGCTCAAATTACAGAAACATTGAAACAATTTCCAACGGTTAATGAAGTTATAATATCTATTAATGGCAGAATAGAAGATATTTTACAGCCCTAATATGAAACGATATTTAACCCGAGAGGGTTTAGAAAAACTTAAGAAGGAATTACACCAGCTTGAAACAGTTAAAAGGAAAGAAGTGTCCGAAAGAATAAGAAATACTGCTTCCCAAGGAGATTTAAAAGAAAACGCAGGATATCATATAGCTAAAGAAGAGCAAGGATTTGTAGAGGGCAGGATAACCGAATTAAAAGAGATAATATCTCAAGCTGAAATTATAGAGAAAAAAGGAAAAGACAGCGTCCAGATAGGATCTTTTGTTGTTTTGGATTCAAAAGACGGAAAAGATAAATTCCAAATAGTTGGTCCGGAAGAAGCCGACATTTCAAACAATAAAATATCATTTAAATCTCCCTTGGGAGAAAGTCTGCTAGAAAAAAAGAGGGGAGATAAGTTTTCAATAGATGCGCCGGAGGGGAAAAAAGAATACAAAGTTGTTGAGATAGATTAATTAAGGTTACGTTTTTATTTTACCTCTCTGTTTTTGCGGAGAGGTTTTTTATTTAGTCTGTGATAAAGGCTATTTGACTATAAATTACATAGGATATATACTTTATTAATGAAGAAAAAAGCTAAGCCAAAAGCTGAAAAGCCAGTTTTGAGCGTCCCCACAGGAGAGGTTAAAAAGACTAAAATAAGGATTATTGGTATCGGAGGAGGTGGAGGAGCTATTGTTTCTGAGATAGCTTCAAAAATGCCAAAGGCTTCTTTTGTTATTGCCAATACTGACTCGCAAGCTTTAAAAAATAGAAACAGAAAGGCATCTGTTTTTAATTTTGGCCAGGCACTTACTCACGGACTGGGAACGGGTATGAACATGGAATTGGGAAAGGAAGCAGCTTTATTGGAGAAAGACAAGATTAAAAAGTTGATGGAAGGATATGATTTATGTATTTTAGTTTCTTGTCTCGGTGGAGGTACGGGCTCTGGCGCTGTTCCTGTTTTTGCAAAAATATCAAAATCCTTGGGGAACCTTACTTATGGAATATTTACTCTTCCTTTGAAGTTTGAAGGGGAGAGAAAAATGGATATTGCCAAAGAATCTTTAAAACAAGCTAAGAATCATTTGAATGCTATTACTGTGATACCGAACGAAAAAGCTTTTCAGGTTATAGATAAAAGCACTCCTTTAAAACAAGCTCTTTCAGTCATAAATAAGAATCTGTCGGAAAGCCTTGGAGGTTTGATAGAAACTATATATGAACCAGGAATGATAAACATAGACTTTGCAGACTTAAGAACAATCTTGGATGGGAAGGGAAGAATCGCTTATTTAAATAGTGTTGAAATACAGAGAAAAGAAGGTTATCTTAAGGAACTAATGTCAAAGATTCTTAATTCTCCCTTGTATCCTTATACTATAAAAGGAGCTAAAGGAGTTTTGTTTAACATATCAGGAGAAAAGAGTCTTTCTCTTAACGAAGTCAATCAGATATCAAAGACAATTTCTGATTTAACTAATTCTGAAGCAAAGATAATATTTGGCATATCACAAACAGCCAGATCAGCCGACACGATAAAAACTACTGTTTTAGCTACGGGATGCAGTTTTAAGTTGGCTTCTTCTCCTCTAAAATCAGTTAAAAAGAAAAAAGTTAAAATAACCAAAAAGAAACCAAGGATTTTTAAAAAGAAAAGAAAACCAAGTAAACCTAGAAAAAAAACAACAAAGAAACCCGAAATTAAAGCAAATCCCCGAAAAAAGATAAAAAGAGTTAAAACGGTTAAGATGAAAAAAACGCCCGAACCAAAAGAAGAGATAACTACTTCTCCTTTAGGTGTTGGGACGGAAAGAAAGAGTGGTCTTCAATTGAAGAAAGAAGCGGAAGATGTTGAAAAAGAAATGGTAGAAAAAGAGAGTTTTTGGGAAAAACCAGCCTTTCTAAGAAAGAATAATCAAGAAAAATAAAGCTTATTGAAACAGCCATCAAGGGCTGTTTTTGGTTTCTTTTGTTTTTAAAATTCTATGTTAAAATGTATAAAGGTAGATTATCCAAAAACTGATTAAAAATTAAATTTTCATGAAGAAAACTTACGATCTGATAATTGTCGGGGGAGGGCCGGCAGGAATTACTGCTGGCATATACTCAGCCAGACAAAGGATCAACACTTTATTAATAACTAAAAATTTTGGAGGACAGATAGCCAAAAAATCAGTCCCTATTGAAAATTATCCTGGTTTAGGAGAAATCTCCGGTATGGAGCTTATCAAAAAATTCGAAAAGGATTTAAAAAGCCATCCGATTGAAATAAAAACTGCTTCTGTTTTTAAAATTAAGAAAGTTGACGATAGTTTTGTTATAGTTACTGGGGAAAAAGAAACCATTAAAACTAAAACAATAATTATAGCTTCCGGCGCCGATCCAAGACCTCTGGAGATACCAGGAGAGAAAAAATTTATAGGAAAAGGGGTTTCTTATTGCGTAGCTTGCGATGGCCCTATTTTCGCGGGAAAAGATTTAGTGGTAGCTGGAGGAGGAAATTCAGCTTTTGAAGCAGCTCTTTCTTTGAGTAATTACGCTAATAAAATATATATTGTAGAAAGAGGGGCAAAGATTAGGGCGGATGAAGACAATCAAAATAAAGTAAAAGAGAATAAAAAGATAGAATTAATCACCAAGGCTACTCTTAAAAAAATAATAGGCAATAAATTTATGGAAGAGGTGATTTATCAAGATAACGAAACCAAGAAAAATGTTTCTTTAAAGGTTTCAGGACTTTTTGTAGAAATAGGTTCTCAGCCAGCCACCTCTTTTGTCAAAGGCTTGGTTGATTTTAATAAGAAAGATGAAATAATCGTTGACCCTAATAATTGCAGAACAAAAATAAAGGGAATATGGGCAGCTGGCGACGTTAATAACATTTTATTTAAACAAATAGTAATTGCGGCCGGAGAAGGAGCCGTAGCTGCGATAGACGTTTCTAACTATCTTCAAAGAAAATAAAGATGATTTTTTCATCTGTTAAAGAATTATGACAGACACTAGTCTTAAAAAAATAACAGCCAGAGAGATTTTAGATTCAAGGGGTTTCCCGACTATAGAGGTTGAACTGGAAGCTGGTTCTAAAAAGGTGATTGTTTCTGTACCCTCAGGAACCTCTACTGGAAGATATGAAGCCTTGGAATTAAGAGATGGCGGAGAAAGATATCAAGGAATGGGAGTTTTAGAGGCAATAAAAAATATTAATGAAACAATTTTCCCAGCTTTGATCGGAGGAGATCTAACCGCCCAGAAAGAACTGGACAAAATATTGATAGATTTAGACGGAACAGATAATAAATCTCGCTTAGGAGCAAACGCCATAACAGCCGTTTCTTTGGCTGCCTGTAGGGCTGGAGCCGCGATTCAGAAAAAACCTTTATGGAAATGGATTTCTGAAATTGCCAGAACTGATCCTTCTCTCCCTACCCCTTGTATTCTTTTTATAGAAGGAGGCTTACACGGAAAGGGCGGACTGGATACGCAAGAAATAATGGTTTTGTTGGAAGCGGATTCTTTTAAAGAAAAGTTGAGATTGTCTACAGAAGTATATCATAATCTTGGTAAACTTTTGGAAAAAAAATACGGAAAAATTTCAGCCTCTGTCGGTTTAGAGGGAGCTTTTACCCCCATTATAACAGAGACAGAAGAAGCTCTGGATATGATTCTTAAGGCCGTAAAAGAATCTGGATATCAAAAAGACGTTAGGTTTATTCTTGACATGGCAGCTAATTCTTTTTATCAAGACGAGAAATACTTTTTCGAAGGAGACATATTAACCAGAGAAAAAATCCAAAAATACTATTTAAATCTTTGTCAAAAATATCCTATAGTCGCCATAGAAGATCCTTTTTCTGAAGAGGATTGGCAGGGATTTAAAGAACTTACAGAAAAAATAGGGGGAAAAGCAACTATTATAGGGGATGATTTACTGGCGACCAATCCAAAAAGAATAGAAATGGCGGTAGAAAGAAAAGCTTGCAACGGTCTTATATTGAAACCCAATCAAATAGGAACGGTTACGGAAACCATAACTGCAGCAAAATACGCCATGAGTAATAACTGGAAAGTTTTTGTGAAACACAGGTCGGGAGAAACAAAGGATGATTTTATCGCTGATTTGGCAGTTGGTTTGGGGACTGGATATATTATGGCCGGAGCTCCAACCAGGGGAGAAAGGGTGGCCAAATACAACAGATTGTTAAAGATTGAGGAAGAATTAAAATAATAAGACATGGCAAAACTAATTTTAATGAGACATTTAGAGTCTAAATGGAACAAAGAAAACAGGTTTACAGGCTGGACGGACGTCTCTTTGTCAGAAGAAGGAATTAAGAATGCCGAGAAAGTCGCAGAAAAACTTTCGAATAAAAACATTAATGTCGTTTATACTTCTCCTTTAATAAGGAACAGAGATTCGGTTTCTTTGGTCTTGGAAATCTTGGGCAAAAAAGACTTGCCAGTTATTATTGATAAGGCATTAAACGAAAGAAACTATGGTGATTTGCAGGGTTTAAACAAAGATGAAGTTAAAGAACAATATGGAGAAGACCAGGTTCAGCGATGGAGGAGGAATTGGGATCAGGCACCTCCTAAAGGAGAAAGTCTAAAGGATGTTTTTAACAGGGTAGTGCCTTTTTACAAAGAACACATTGAAAAAGATTTAAAGTCTGGGAAAAATGTTTTGGTTGTTGCAAGTCATAACAGTTTGAGGGCTTTAGTGAAATATTTAGAAAACATATCAGATAAAGATATAATTTCTTTAGAAATACCTACAGGAACTACGAGGGAATATGAAATAGGGAGTTAAGTATTTGACAAGGTTTCTTGATTAAGATAATATAAAGCCGACCTAATTGGTCGGTATTTATGTTTAAGATTTCAACCAAATCTCAATATGGGTTAAGAGCCATGATTTATCTGGCTAGATGTAAAAAAAAGATTTGTCCCTTAAAAGATATTTCCAAAGGAGAAGAGATATCTTTTGATTATTTAGAAAAGATAATTTCTAAATTAGAAAAATCTGGACTGGTAAAAGCCAAAAAAGGATCCCAAGGAGGTTATTATTTATCCAAGAAGCCTTCAAGAATAAAAATCGGAGAAATAATTTATTCTTTGGAAGGAGATAAGCAATTGGTGAAATGTATTTCCTATGGAAATTTAAAGAAAATTGTTTGTTCTAGAGAAAAAGGATGTTATGCCAAATTATTATGGGAAAAAGTTCACGATTCTTTGAAAAAAACCTTAAACTCAATAACATTAGCAGATTTAATAAAATGAAAAAGAGAATTTATTTAGATTACGCAGCTACTACTCCAATGGATCCCAGGGTCGTTAAGGCCATGGCGCCTTATTTTACAGAAAAGTTTGGAAACTCTATGTCTTTGCATGGCTTTGGACAAGAAGCCAAATTGGCTTTAGAGGAGAGTAGAAAAAAAATAGCTGATTTTATAGGAGCAGAGGCGGAAGAGATTGTTTTTACCGGATCTGCCACAGAAAGCAATAATTTGGCTATAAAAGGAATAGCTTTCGCCAATAAAGATAAAGGAAAGCACATAATAACTTCTCCTATTGAGCATCCCTGCGTTATGGAATCCAGTAACTGGTTAAAGAGTCAGGGGTTTGAGGTTGCCAGATTAAAAGTTGATAAATACGGCACAGTGGATATTAAAGATTTAAAAAAGAAGATAAAGAAAGATACTATTTTAGTTTCGGTGATGCACGCTTCAAACGAAATAGGAACCATTCAGCCTATAGAAGAAATAGGTAAGATTTGCAAAGAAAAAGGAATATATTTTCATACAGATGCTGTCCAGAGTTTTGGCAAGATTCCTATAGACGTTAAAAAGATTAATGTGGATATGCTTTCTGCTTCTTCCCATAAAATGTACGGTCCTAAAGGAGTAGCTTTATTGTATATAAAGAAAGGAGTTAAAATAGATCCCTTACTCCATGGAGGAGGTCAGGAAGGAGGGTTAAGATCTTCTACCAGTAATATTCCAGGCATTGTTGGTTTCGCCGAATCTTGCGAAATAGCTAAAAAGGAAATGAAGAAAGATAATTTAAAAATGTTAAGAATGAGAGATAAACTGATAAATAATATTCTTAAAAAAATTCCAGGTTCCCATTTAAATGGACATCCCCAAAAAAGATTATCAAATAATGTTAATGTTTGGTTTGATTTTATAGAAGGGGAATCGATGATTGTCCAATTAGATCTTTTGGGAGTAGCTGCATCTACTGGTTCTGCCTGCTCTTCTTCTAAGTTAGAACCAAGCCACGTATTATTAGCTATTGGATTAAAGCATCAGGAGGCTCACGGATCTTTAAGAGTAAGCATAGGGAAGTGGACAAAAGAAAAAGAAATAAACTACATACTAAAAGTTTTGCCTCCGGTAGTTAAAAAGTTAAGAAATATATCGCCATTTAAAAAAAGTTTTAAATTCTAAATATATGCAGCCATACTCAAAAGAAGTAATGAAACATTTTAAAAATCCCCAGAATGTTGGAAAATTGAAAAATCCCTCTGCCATTGGAAAAGTGGGGAATTTACGTTGCGGAGATATCATGTATCTTTATTTAAAAATAGAGAAAGATAAAAAAGGTAAAGAGTTTATAAAAGACGTCAAGTTTGAAACCTTCGGATGTACGGTAGCTATAGCCAATACCAGCCTTTTGACCACTATGATTAAAGGGAAAACGCTACAACAAGCTTTGAAGATAAACAAGGATGATTTATTAAACAAATTCGGTTCAGTTCCTTTTGTTAAAATTCACTGTTCCATGTTGGCTGTGGATGCACTGGCTGAGGCCGTATACGATTATTATAGTAAGAATAAAAAACCTATTTCCAAAGAATTACAAAAGAGACACGAGGTCGCCGAAAAAATAGGAAAGGAAATAAAGAAAAAACACAAAGAATTAGTGGAAATAGAAGAAAAAATACATAAGCAATAATTATGAAGAAAAGAATATTAGTTATATCTCCACATCCAGACGACTTGGATTTCGGTTGCTCCGGAACTTTGAGCAAGTTTGCCTCTCAAGGAAGCGAGATTTTTTATTTGATAGTGAGTGATGGATCCAAGGGAGTTCATAAAGGATTATTTAGTTCAAGGAAATTGGTTGGAGTTAGGTTAAGAGAGCAGAAAGAAGCAGCCAAGACAGTTGGAGCTAAACAGGTTTACTCTTTAGGATTTAAGGATGGAGAAATAGAAGATACAAAAGAATTAAGAAGGGAATTGGTTAAATGGATAAGAAAGATAAAGCCTGAAGTAATTTTTAGTTTTGATCCAGCTAATAAGTTTTTCGATAGTTTTCCCAGATATCATAGGGATCATAGAAAAGTGGCGGAAGCTGCTTTTGACGCTATCTATCCTGCTTCCGGGAATAAATCATTTTTCCCCGAACTATATAAAAAAGGATTTAAGCCCCACCAACCAAAAGAGGTTTGGTTTTTTTCCGGGCTCAAGCCGAATAAACTTATTGATATAAGCGGGATAATTAATAATAAACTAAAAGCCTTGTCTTCCCATCAGAGCCAGATAACGGATTATTCCTTACTAGAAAAAAGGATTAAAGATTGGGCTTATAAAACAGGCGGTAAGAAATATCGCTACGCAGAAAGTTTTAGAGTCGTAAGTTTAAATCCATGGAGAACAAAAAAGGAAAAGTAGTATGTGCTATGTCCGGAGGAGTGGACAGTTCCGTAGCAGCAGCCCTACTTAAGAAAGAGGGGTTTGAGGTTGTTGGAGTTTTTATTAAATTTTGGTCAGACGAATCCGACGGAAAATCAAAATCTGAAAACAGATGTTGTTCTTCTGATTCAGAGAGGAGAGCCAGGGCAACGGCCGCAAAATTAAAAATACCTTTTTATGTTTTAAATTTGGAAAAGGAGTTTAAGAAAAGAGTAGTGGATTATTTTTTGGACACTTATAAGAAGGGTTTTACCCCTAATCCTTGTGTGGTGTGTAATAAAGAGATAAAATTCGGCCTTTTAATGGAAAAAGCGCTTGAATGGGACGCGGATTTTATAGCCACTGGACATTATGCAAGGAATGTTTTTGATTCTCGCAATAAAATTTATAGGTTGTACAAAGGGAAAGACAAGGATAAGGATCAGTCTTATTTCCTTTGGATGTTGGATCAGAAACAGTTAAGTCGTGTTTTGTTTCCTGTCGGGGAATATAAAAAAGAAGAGGTTAGAAGAATTGCTAAAAAAATGGGATTATCAGTTTTTAACATCCCTGATTCCCAAGAAGTTTGTTTTATACCGGGAGAAGTGAATGATTTTTTAAAGAAATATTTAAAAGTTAAACCTGGGAAAATAGTGGATGATAACAATAAAGAATTAGGAGGGCATTTAGGTTTACATTTCTATACTATCGGTCAAAGAAGGGGAATGAATTTGCCAGGTGGCCCCTTTTTTGTTTTGGACAAAGTCTTCAAACGCAATATTCTTATAGTCACCAAAGACCAGAAGAAACTTTTTCAAAAAGAATTAAAACTAGATAAGATAAATTGGATTTCTGGAGAAAAGCCGATTGTCCTAAGAATTAAGATAAAAATTAGGTATAGACAAAAAGAGGCAAGAGCTTCTATAAAAATTCTCAGCAGAAGAAAACTTAAGATTGTTTTTGATATTTCTCAAAAAGCTGTAACTCCTGGACAATCCGCAGTTTTTTACAATAAAGAAGAATTATTGGGCGGCGCAATTATCGCTTGGCAAGGCACTAGTAGAAAATGAAACACACTCCAAAAGAAACCAAAAAATTAGCTTTTAAAATAACCCTACATTGTTTAGCGGGTTGTGGCAGTGGGGATGTTTTGGGTCTTATTATTGGTACATCTTTAAGCTGGCCGGTTTTCCCAACTATGATTTTGGGTATTGTCTTAGGGTTTTTAGGTGGATACAGTTTAGTAATAATACCTCTTTTAAAAAGAGGAATGACCTTTAAACAATCTACTAAAATTGCTGTAGTTGGGGAAACAGCTAGTATTTTTGTCATGGAAACAGCAGAAAACGTAACAGCTTTTCTTATTCCTGGACTATTAACGGCTAGCATATTTGCTCCTTTGTTTTGGTTTGGGTTTATAATTTCCGTTATGGCTGGGTTCATTGTGGCTTATCCCGTAAATTATGTTTTGTTGAATATGGGGGCTAAGGATTTCCACCACCATTGATAGAGCTTTGAGATTTGATATACTGTAATAAGGTTTAAATTATAAACAATTAACTTATTAAAAACATGTTTGATTTAAAAGACAAAATAGCAATAATTACCGGAGCCAGAAGAGGCATCGGGAGAGGAATCGCTTTAAGGCTGGCAAAAGATGGAGCTAAAGTCGTAGTGACCGATATTTCAAAAGAAGATTGTGAAAAAGTGGTAAAAGAGATCGAAGGCTTAGGGGGAAAAGGGTTGGCTCTAAAGTTGGATGTGACTGATGAAGAAAACGTGAAAGAAGTCGTGAAAACTGTTAAGGATAAATTTGGCCGGATTGATATTTTAATTAATAATGCTGGTATTTATGAACAGGTAGAATTAGATAAAATGGATACAGAAAGAATAGACAGGATGTTGGCGATAAATTTAAAAGGAATGATTCTGTGTACAAAATATGTTATACCTGAGATGAAGAACCAGAAATACGGAAAGATTGTTAGTGTGGCTAGCATAGCTGGTTTTGTAGGGTTTGCCCTATCAAGTATTTATTGTGCTACAAAAGGTGCCATAGTTAACATGACAAGAGAATTGGCTTTAGATTTGGGGAAATATAAGATTAACGTTAATGCTGTAGCTCCAGGTGTAATCGAAACCGATATGACAAAAGACATGTTGGCTGACGAAAAGGTAAAAGCAGGTCTTTTGGCAGGTGTTCCTTATGGAAGAGTTGGACAACCAGAAGATATCGCCAATGCGGTTGCTTTCTTGGTGAGCGATGAGAGCGAATATATTACTGGTCATACTATAGTTGTTGATGGAGGATGGATATCGCAATAGACATGAAAGAAATAAAAAAAGATACAATATTATCCGAAATAATTAAAAATACTAAAGCCCAAGAAATTTTGGTAAAATATAAATTACCTTGTTTAGGATGTGCTTTTGCTCACATGGAAATGGATAAGTTGAAAATAGGAGAAGTGTGCGAAATGTACGGGTTAGACATTAAAGGTTTATTAAAAGAATTAAACAAATTAAAATAATTAGCATGTCACAAAATATTAAAAAAATAATTATTCCGGCATTAATAGCAGTAATATGTCTTTTTTCGGGTTGGTTTATATTTTATTTTTATCAGACGAACAATGAATTAGGTCCGGATGAGGCAGCGGCTAAAGCGGTTGAATTTATAAATGAGAACTTTCTTTCTGATGAGAACGAAGCTTCTTTGATAAGTGTTAATGGTTTGGGCAGTGTGTACCAGATGGTTTTTAATATAAGGGGGACAGAATACACTTCTTATGTCAGCAAAGACGGAAAGTTACTTTTCCCAGAAGGATATTCTATGGAGAAAGAAGATGAAGGTATTGGCAGTGAAACTCCCAAACAGGATATTCCAGATGTAGATCTTTTTGTCATGTCTTTTTGTCCGTACGGAAATCTAGCCGAAAACACGATGCTGCCGGTTTACAATCTTTTAAAAGATAAAGTAAACTGGAATATACATTACATAGTTTCTGCCAATGGCGACAATATAAACTCTTTGCACGGACAGCCGGAAGTTGATCAAAATGAGAGGGAAGTATGTGTGTTGCAGAATTCGGGATTGGATGAGTGGTGGCGGTTTACAATCTATATAAATGACAATTGTGGGAGTGATGGTTTGTGTTGGCAGAAAGCCGCTGCAGATGTAGGGTTAGATATACAAGCCATAGAGAATTGTGTTTCTTTAAAGGGTTTTTCTTTAATGCAGGAAGAGGCGGTTGTGGCTGAAGAAGCTGGTGCAACAGGAAGCCCTACAATGCTGATTAACGGCGTCGGAACAAATTCAGTATATCAATACGGAGACCCACAGGTTTATTTAGAAGCAATATGTTCTGGTTTTAATTCTGTTCCCGAAGAGTGTTCCCAAGAGCTTTCCGCGATAGACTTAGGCTCGGCATCCGAAGGTAGTTGTGAATAAATATATGGTAAGAGTTTTTAGTACACCAGCTTGTCCTTATTGTTTCACTTTGAAAGAATTCTTAAAGGATAATAAGATAGAGTTTGAGGACATAGACATATCTAGCGATGATGCAGCCAGGGAAGAAATGATAGAAAAATCAGGTCAGATGGTGGTTCCTGTTGTTGATATAAACGGAGAATTCATCATCGGTTTTGAAAAGAAAAAAATTAGCAAACTTTTAGGAATATAATTAATATTTATTACTTATGATCAAAGTAGCTATAAACGGTTTTGGTCGAATAGGCAGACCTGTTTTTCGTAATATTTTAGATAAACATCCTAAACTGCAGGTAGTGGCTATAAATGACCTGACTGATTCAAAAACATTGAACCATCTCTTAAAGTATGATTCTATTTATGGGATTTACAACAAGAGAATAGGAAGTAAGGTCAAACTTTTTGCCGAAAAAGATCCTGAAAATCTGCCCTGGGGAAAATTAGGAATAGACATTGTCTTAGAATGCACAGGTTACTTTGCTGATTTTGAAGGAGCTTCCAAGCATTTAAAGGCTGGAGCCAAGAAGGTTATCATTTCAGCTCCCTGTAAAAGTAAAGGAGTTGCCACTTATATCTTAGGAGTTAACGCAGATAAATATAATCCTAAAAAAGATAATGTAATTTCGATGGCTTCTTGCACCACTAATTGTTTAGCTCCTGTTGTTAAGGTTTTGAATGATAATTTCAAAATTGTTAAGGGATTTATGACTACTTGTCACAGTTATACTAATGACCAGAGAATATTAGATTTACCACACAAGGATTTGAGAAGAGCTAGAGCTGCAGCTTTAAATATTATTCCTACTTCTACCGGAGCTGCTTCTGCCATAGGTCAGGTTATTCCGGAGGTGGATGGTAAATTAGATGGTATTGCTTTTAGAGTTCCTACTCCTACGGTATCCATTATAGATTTAGTCTGCGAGGTCGGGAAAAAGACAACCGTGAAAGAAGTTAATAAATTGTTTAAAAAAGCGGCAGCTACAAAACCTCTTAAAGGGATTTTGGATACTACGGAAGAACCTCTAGTTTCTTCAGATTACAAAGGAAATTCAAATTCCGCTATAGTAGATTTACCCCTTACGATGGTAAAAGACAATATAGTTAAAGTGGTTTCTTGGTATGATAACGAATGGGGATATGCTTCCAGATTGGCGGAATTAGCAGAATATGTAAATAAAAAATAATTGATTTTAAAGCAGCCCAAAATAAAGGGCTGTTTTTACTTGTCTTATATCTTTAAGTTCAATATAATGAATAAATATGGTTAAAATTCCTATAGAAATATCTGCCAGACACCTTCACATCTCCAGGGAAGACCTAGATAAGCTGTTTGGGAAGAATTATAAACTAACCCAAAAAAGAGACTTAACTCAACCCAGAGAGTTTGCCGCGAATGAAACGGTAGAAGTGCAGAGCGGTAAAAACAAGTTAAAGAAAGTAAGAATTATTAGTCCTGTCCGAAATAAAACTCAACTGGAAATATCAAAGACAGACGCTTTTAATTTGGGCACAGATGTCCCTTTTGGACATTCTGGAAAAATAAAAGGAGGGAGTGGAGTTGTTTTGATTGGCAAGAAAGGAAAATTAGAAATGAAAAAAGGGATTATAATTCCTTTAAGACATATACATTTAAATAAAAAAGAAGCAAAAAGGGCCGGTCTAAAAAACAACCAAATAGTTTCTGTGAAAGTAGAAGGAACGAGAGCTATCATTTTCCAAAATATTTTAGTGAGGGTTGGCACAAATTATACTCTTTCTTTGCATTTAGATACGGACGAAGGAAACGCCGCAGGAATTAGATTTAAAGGAGAAGGGAAAATAGTATGATTTTAGTTTTAAACTGTGGATCCCAATCAATAAAATATAAAGTTTTTAACAAAAAGTTAAAAGTATTAAAGAAAGGAAAGTTTAGCCTTGAGAACCAAAAAGAGTATGCCATTGTTTTAAATAGGGAACTGAGGAAAATGACTAATATCGAAAAGGTCTGCCATAGAGTTGTTCATGGAGGGGAAAAGTTTAGGGAGCCCATTAAAGTTGATAAAAAATCCCTGATGGAATTAAAAAAATATAATAAATTAGCTCCTTTGCATAATCCTTATAATCTTCTAGGAATAGAAACAAGCTTAAAAGTTTTTCCAGAAGCTAAACAAATTGCTGTTTTTGACACAGGATTTTATAAGGACATTCCAGAAAAGGCTTATTTATATGCTTTGCCAGAGCTTTTGAATAATAAATACGGCTTTAGAAGGTTTGGATTCCACGGTATTTCTCACGAATACGCTGCCAAAGAGGGGGCTAAGAAGATAGGAAGGAAGTTTCAAAGTTTAAATATAATAAGTTGTCATTTAGGAGGAGGAAGTTCTGTCACAGCTATTAAAAAAGGAAAAGTTATTGATACTTCTATGGGTTTTACGCCTCTAGAAGGAGTAGTTATGATGACCAGAAGCGGAAATATTGATCCTGGAGTTATTTTGCAGCTCGGGAAAGAATTATCTTTTAAAAAATTAGATAATATTTTAAACAGACAGTCTGGGGTAAAGGGAATTTCTGGAAGTTCTGAAATGCTGGAAGTTTTAAGAAGAGTTAAGAGGGGAGACAAGAAGGCAAAATTAGCCTTAGACGTTTTTGTCTACAGCATTCAAAAATACATAGGTTCTTATTATGCGATACTCGGAGGAGGGTGTGATTTACTAATTTTTACTGGAGCCATAGGGGTAGGTTCTGCCAAAATAAGGAGTATGATTACCAAAGGTTTAAATATTTTAAAAGATACTAAGGTAATATCCGTAAAGCCAGATGAAGAATTAATGATAGCTAAGAAATCAAAATAATTATGGATAAATCTAAAAAATATATTCTTTGGTTTAAAGAAATAGTAAAAAAAGATGGTAAATTAGTCGGAGGGAAAAACTCTTCTTTGGGAGAAATGTATTCTGTTTTGGATAAAAAAGGAATTAAGGTTCCTAATGGTTTTGTTACCACTTCAAAAGCTTTTTGGGAATATTTAAAATACAATAGATTGGATAAAAAGATGAAGAAATTGTTTAAAGAATTTAATCCCAACAGTTTAGCTAGTTTAAAGAAGACAGGAAAAGCAGTCAGGGAGATGATTGTTAAGGGCAAATTACCCCTAGAACTAGAAGAAGAAATAATTAAAAATTATAGATTACTTTCTAAAGAATATGGGGAAAAAGCAACGGATGTGGCCATTAGGTCTTCTGCCACTGCTGAAGATTTAAAGACAGCTTCTTTTGCAGGACAAATGGAAACATTTTTAAATATTAGGGGAGAAAAAAATGTTTTAAAGGCCGTTAAAAATTGTTATGCTTCTCTCTTTACAGACAGGGCTATTTCTTACAGGGAAGAAAAAGGATTTAAGCATTTAGAGATTGCCCTATCCGCCTGTTGCCAAAAAATGGTTAGATCGGACTTAGCTTCGTCAGGAATTATGTTTACTTTAGATACGGAAACTGGATTTCAGAATGTTGTTTTAATAAATTCTATATTTGGTTTAGGAGAATTAATAGTAAAAGGAAAGATAACTCCAGATGGTTTTTATGTTTTTAAGCCTAATTTAAACAAGAAATTTAAACCAATAATTTCAAAAAACTTAGGGAGAAAAGACAGAAAATATATTTATAAACAAGGAGGAGGGTTAAAAGAAGTAAAAGTTTCTCCAATAGATCAAGAAAAGTTTAGTATTAACGATTCAGAGATTCTTGCTTTGGCCAAATGGGGGTGTGAAATAGAAAATTATTACAAACATCCACAAGACATAGAGTGGGCTAAAGATGGGAAAACAGGAAAATTGTTTATTGTCCAATCTAGACCAGAAACAGTTAATTTTGGAAAAGCTACCCAAACTTTTTATGAAGAATATGAAGTAAAGACGGAAAAAGATCCTGTATTAACCGGAATTGCTATTGGAAATAAAATAGGAATAGGCAAAGTAAAAATAATTCCCAATGTATCAAAAATAGCTCAATTTAAAAAGGGAGAAGTATTAATAACCAGGATGACAGATCCCGACTGGGTTCCTATTATGAGACAAGCCGCAGCTATTATTACGGACGAAGGAGGGAAAACAGCTCATGCTGCAATTGTTTCCAGAGAATTAGGAATTCCCTGTATTGTTGGTACAAAAAACGCTACTAAAAAAATCAAAGCAGGAAAGGAAGTGACGGTAGATTGTACCCAAGGATTAGATGGTAAAATATACTACGGAAAGATTCCTTTTGAAATTAAAAAATATAATTTAAAGAAAATTCCAAAAACTAAAACCAAAATAATGATGAATATCGGAGCTCCGGATGCGGCTTTTTCAGCTTCTTTCTTGCCAAACCAAGGAGTTGGTTTAGCTAGGGAAGAATTTATTATCGCAGAAAAAATAAGAATTCATCCTTTAGCCTTGTATCATTATAAAAAACTTAAAGAAGGCAAAGTTAAAAAAGAAATAGATGAAATTACAAAAGGTTATTCTGATAAAAAGGAATATTTTGTAGAAAAATTAGCAGAAGGAATTGCCCAAATATCTTCTGCTTTTCATCCAAAAGAAACAATAGTTAGATTGTCTGATTTTAAGACCAACGAATACGCAACTTTAATCGGAGGGGCTGAGCATGAGCCTAAAGAGGCTAATCCAATGATAGGATTTAGGGGAGCTTCCAGATATACAGACGTTTCTTTTGCTCCTGCTTTTAAAATGGAATGCCAGGCTATAAGAATAGTTAGGGAAAGGTTCGGGTTAAAGAATGTTACTGTTATGGTTCCTTTCTGCAGGACCATAGAGGAAGGAAAGAAAGTTTTAGGTATAATGGAGAAAGAAGGATTAGTTAAAGGAAAAGACGGATTAAAGATTATTGTGATGTGTGAAATTCCTTCAAACGTAGTCTTGGCAGAAAAGTTTTTAGATATATTTGACGGTATGAGCATAGGTTCAAATGATCTTACCCAGCTTACTTTGGGAGTGGACAGAGACAATGCCCAGATAGCTTATTTGTCAGACGAAAGGAATGAGGCAGTAAAAAAGCTTATTACAGAAGTAATTGCTGTTTGTAAGAAAAGGAAAAAATATATAGGAATTTGTGGCCAGGGGCCTTCTGATTTTCCTGATTTTGCTGAATTTTTGGTAAAAGAGGGAATAGAATCAATGTCTTTAAACCCTGATACAATAATTAAAACAACGCAATTAGTGGCTAAAGCAGAGGAAAAAAGATGAAATACGACATAATTACATTCGGTTCAGCCAGTAGGGATATATTTTTAAAGTCAAAGAATTTCTTAGTTGTCGGTCAAAAGAAGTTTGTTACGGGCAAAGGACTTTGTTTGTCTCTTGGCTCTAAAATAGATGTGGAGGACATTTGTTTTTTAACCGGAGGAGGGGGAACTAACACCGCAGCTACCTTTGCTAGCCAAGGACTTAAAACAGCTTTTTGCGGAATGGTCGGGGATGAACCTGCCGGAGAAGCGTTGGTTGAAGAATTAAAGAAATTCAAAATAGATACAAAGTTTATTTCTAAAACCAAAAAGAAAACAACCAATTATTCTGTTGTTTTATCTTCTGGCAGAAGGGAAAGAACAATTCTGACTTACAGGGGAGCGGCCGGGGAACTTTCTAACAAGAATATTCCTTGGTCAAAATTAAAAGCTAAATGGTTATATTTAGCCCCTCTCTCAGGGAAACTTGCCAGACTTTCTGAGCAGCTTGTTAATTTTGCTAAACAAAAAGGGATGAAGGTGGCTATGAATCCAGGAAATTCCCAGCTTTCTTTACCAAAAGCTCGTTTAGAAAGAATATTAAAGAAGGTGGATGTATTATTTTTAAACCAAGAAGAAGCTTCCATATTAACTAAGATTCCTTATAAAAAAGAAATAGAAATATTTAAAAAAATAGATAAATTAGTTCCTGGCATTTTCGTTATGACAAAAGGTTCTCAAGGCGTTGTTGTTTCAGACGGAGAACATTTATACAGGTCTGGAATAATAAAAGTAAAAGCTGTTGATTGGACTGGAGCTGGAGATTCTTTTTCCTCAGGATTTCTTTCAGGATTCATATTTTCCAAAGGTGATATTAAATACGCTATCCAGCTAGGAATGGCCAATAGCTCAGCTTGTTTAACTGAACTGGGGGCTAAAAATGGATTATTGAAGAAGAAAGATAAATGGGAAAAGGTAAAGGTTAAAATAGAATCTTGTTTAAAAAATAATCATTGCAAAATAAAATGAAAATTATAGATTATCTTAAAAAAGCTAATAAATCTGGCTGGGCTGTTGGTCAGTTTAATGTATCTAATTTAGAAGTATTGAAAGCTGTTGCTCAGGCAGCCGAAAAGATGAAAAGCCCAGTTATTATGGGAACTTCAGAAGGAGAAAGCTCTTTCCTTGGTTTGGATGAAGCTGTGGCTTTGGTTAGGGTTTTGAGAAAAAAAGGTCTTTCTGCATTCTTAAACCTTGACCACGGCAAGACTTTCGATTATATTAAAAAGGCGGTAGACGCCGGATATGACAGTGTTCATTTCGACGGCTCAAAGCTTCCTTTGAAAGAAAATATATCTATTACCAAAAAAGTATTGGTTTATTGTAGAAAAAAAGGAGTTCAGGTTGAGGCAGAGGTGGGAATTGTCGGAGGATCTTCAACTATTCTTAAAAAGACTCCAAAATTCTTGATGACAGAATCTAAAGAAGCTGAAATATTTGTTAAGGAAACCAAAGTGGATTCTTTAGCAGTAAATGTTGGAAGTTTTCATGGAATCAGAAGTTCAGGGATTAACCCTGAAATAAATCTTGTTAGGTTAAAAGAAATAAACAAGAAAATAAAGAATACTCCTTTGGTTTTACACGGAGGATCTGGCATTCCTAAAGCCAATATCAAAAAAGCTGTAAAATTAGGAATATCTAAAATTAATATAAATACTGAATTAAGGCTGGCTTATACTGCAAGCCTAAAAAAGGTTTTAACGAGGAGCAAAGAGATGGTTCCTTATAAGTATATGCCAAAGGTAATAAAGGAAGTACAAAAAATAGTTGAAGATAAAATAATATTATTTGGGAGTAAGAATAAGGCTCAATGAGGCTTTAGCTTCATTTCGATCTTCATTAAATTTTAAATTTAATTCGATATATGATATCTATATCTGCAAAAATAAGAAAAGAAACAGGAAAAAAAGTTGAGGAAATAAGAAAGCAGGGAAAAGTCCCCGCTGTTTTGTATGGTTCTGGGGTTGAAAATCTTTCTTTAGAAGTTGATTTAAAAGACTTTGAAAAGGTGTATAAAGAAGCTGGAGAAAGTTCTTTGATAGAAATTTCTGTTAATTCAAAGAAATTCTTAGTTTTGATCCATGCTTTGGAAATAGACCCTCTCAGCCAAAAGCCGTTACACATAGATTTCTACCAACCTAAATTGGACGAAGAGATTACGGCTGGAATTCCTTTAGTTTTTGAAGGAGAATCCATTGCTGTTAAGGATTTAGGGGGAACATTGGTTAAAAATATTCACGAAGTGGAGGTAAAAGCTCTTCCGCAAAATCTTCCCCATGAGATTAAGGTTAACATTGATAAGCTAAAGACGTTTGGAGATACGATTGTAATAAGGGATTTAAATATTCCAGAAAATGTTAAAATATTAAAAGAGCCAGATGAAATTATCGTTCTGGCGGCTGAACCTCAAAAAGTAGAGGAGGAACTGGAAAAACCAATAGAGGAAAAAGTGGAGGATGTAGAGAAAGTGGAGGAAAAAAAGAAAGAAACAGAAGAAACTACTTCAGAGGAAGCCGAGAAATAGTTTATACTATGTCGTTTTTCTCAAAGACATTTTTATCTATTATTTTAATTTTGGCATTCATATCGCCTAATTTTGCTTTGGCTAATCCTGATTTAGCAGAAGAAAGGGAGGGATTAGAGGCTGAATTAAAAGCCTTAGAAGAGCAGATACTCCAATACGAAGCTGATATTTCAAAGACAGACAAAGAAAAAAAGACATTACAGAACGAAATATACGTATTAAAGCAGACTATCAGTAAATTAAACACTCAAATTTATCAGAGCAACGTCATGATAAAGGACTTAGGGTATCAGGTAGAAGATACAGAAGAGTCGATAACCAAGACTTCTTTTAAGATAGACGATTCCAAGGTTCAGTTGGCTAATATTCTTCAATCAATCCACGAGCAAGATCAAAAATCAATATTGGAAATTCTTTTGATGGAAAAAGAACTTTCAGGATTTTTTGAAAACATGGCAGCTTTGGAAGCACTTAATACAAAGAGCAATGAGCTTTTGGGCGACATTAAGAATTTAAAAGTTTCTTTAGAAAATCAAAAGATTGCTTTAGATGAAGAGAAAGATGAATTGGAAAATATCGTGACCTTAAAAACCTATCAGAAGAAACAGAGCGAAAGTGCACAAAAGACAAAAGACAGCTATCTTAAGATTTCGGAAGCTGAATATCAGGAACAATTAAAAGTAAAACAAGAAGCAGAACAAAAAGCAGCAGAGATTAGATCTAGAATTTTTGAATTAGCTGGTATTCCTGAGGCTCCTACTTTTGGAGAAGCAGTAGAATTAGCTAGATATGTAGAAACCATTACTGGCGTTAGGCCAGCTTTTCTTTTAGCTGTATTAACTCAAGAATCTAATATTGGTAAAAATGTGGGCCAGTGTTATTTGTCAGATATTGAAACTGGAGCAGGAGTTGTTATTAAAACAGGAGCTTCAAGATCTAACGTTATGAGTCCAAGTAGGGACGTAAAACCATTCTTAAGTATAACCCAGGAATTAGGCAGAGATCCTTATGCTACTCCAGTTTCTTGCCCTATGAGTTATGGCTGGGGAGGAGCTATGGGACCAGCCCAGTTTATTCCTTCAACATGGAATATTTATAGAGACAGGATAGAGGATATTTTAGGAAGACCAGCTGATCCTTGGTCTATTAAAGATTCATTCTTGGCATCAGGATTGTATTTAGGGGATTATGGCGCAAAAAAACAAACCTACGACGGTGAATTTAATGCAGCTTTGAGTTATTTTGCAGGACCTAGTTGGTATAAGTCTTCATACAAAAATGTCTATGAAAGAGATTACGGTTATCCAATAATGAATTTGACTAAGTCTTACGCAGCAGATATTGAAAAGTTGCAGTAAATTATTCTGTGAACTCTAGTAGGGCTTGAGTTATTAAGTCCATCTTACCGTCCATAACGCTTTCTAAATTATGAAAGCTTTTTTTTATTCTATGGTCGGTTATTCTATCTTGAGGATAGTTGTAGGTTCTTATTTTTTCAGCTCTTTTAGCTCCGCCTATCTGGAGTTTTCTTTTCCCTCCCAAATTTTGTGTGCTTTCAGCTTCTCTTTTTTCTAATAACCTAGCTTCCAAAATACTCATGGCATTCTCTTTATTTTGCAATTGATTTCTTTCTGTTTGAGAAGTTACGACAAGACCAGAAGGTAAGTGGGTTATTCTGACTGCAGAATCTCTTTTATTAACATATTGGCCTCCAGGACCTGAAGCTCTATAGGTATCAACTCTTAAATCTGCTGGGCTTATTTTAATTTCTGTTTTTTTAGGTTTAACTAGTACTGCGACAGAAGCTGTAGAAGTATGTATTCTGCCTGATTTTTCAGTGGTTGGTGTCCTTTGGACTCTATGCACTCCTCCTTCGTTTATCATTTTAATGAAGACATCAGACCCTTTCAGTTCAAATATTACTTCTTTAAATCCTCCGACGTCATTTGGTTTAGATTCAAGTGTTTTAATATCCCAGTTTTGATTTGCAGCGTATTTAGAATACATCTTGAATAAATCTGCGGCAAAAAGAGAAGCTTCGTCTCCTCCTGTTCCTGCTCTTATTTCCATTAATATGGCTTTAGGATAATTGCTCTCTTCTTCTGTCAGTAACTTTTTTATTTCTTCCTCTAGAATAGTTTGTTTTGTTTTCATCTGCATTATTTCTGTTTCTGCCAAAGAAGCTAATTCTGCATCTTCTTGAGAATTCAATATGTCGTTGTTCTCTTCTATTTTATTGTTTATTTCCTCTAATTCATTCTGTTTTTCTATTATCTTTTCTAGAGTAATTTTCCTTTTATTCAGCTCTTCAAATCTTTCCCAATCAGAAATCAACTCAGGATCGCTGAGTTGATTGAGTAGGTCATTATATTCTTTTTTGATCTTTCCTAGATCAGCCATTTTTATTTCTTTTTCTTAGGCTTTTGTTTCTTTTCCAATCTTTTTCTGAATTTTTGAACTTGTCCTAGAGTGTCTACAATTTTTTCTTTACCCGTATAAAAAGGATGACATTGAGAACAAATTTCAACCTCGATCAATTCTTTCGTTGAACCTACAATGAAATTATTTCCACAGGCGCATTGAGCTCTGGCTTTTGGAAAATATTGTGGATGTATGTCTTTTTTCATGATTTTTTATCTTAAACACCATCTATGATATTATATATTCTGTAAAAAATCAAGAACCAAGTCTGCAAAGCAGGCGAAGGTAGAAATAAAATTTTAATTTTACTGAAAGCTTGTCAGAGGAAATTATTTGTGTTAAACTAATTAACATGGCAGAAGCAAAAACTAAAAAATCAAAAATAAAATTGGATCCGGAAGAAATGATGGAGGCTGGTTTACATTTTGGCCACAAAACATCCAAAATTCACCCAAAAATTAAACCTTATCTTTATGGAGTCAGGAACGGAATTTATATTTTTGATTTAGAAAAAACTTCAGAAAAGCTTAATGAGGCTTTGGATTTTATAAATAATCTTATTTCTGAAGGGAAAACAATGGTTTTGATCGGGACCAAAGTACAGATTAAAAGTTTAGTAGGGGAAACAGGTAGAGAAATCAATATACCTTATATCAATGACAGATGGTTGGGAGGAACCATTACTAATTTTGGGATGATTAAAAAAAGCATAGAGCATTTTAAGGAATTGGAAGAGAAGAAAAAGACAGGGGAATTAGCTAAATATACAAAGAAGGAAAGAGCAGAATTTGATAAAAAAATAGAGTCTTTGGAGATGAAATTTGGAGGCATAAAGGAATTAACGACTATTCCTGACGCTATTTTTGTTTTGGATATGAAAAAGGACTTATCGGCTGTAAAAGAAGCTAAATTAAAGGGAATATCTGTTATAGGATTGGCAGATACCAATATTGATCCTAGTTTGGCGGATTATCCTATTCCTGCTAATGATGACGCTATTACTTCTGTAAAATATATTCTAGAAAAGCTTAAGGAGGTTGTTTTAAGAGCAAAACCTAAAGAGAAAAAATAAACTATGCCAGATCTAGACAAAATTAAACAATTGAGAGAGGAAACCGCAGTTTCTTTGGGAGAATGCAGGAAGGCTTTAGGTGAAGTAGGCGGGGATATTGAAAAAGCAAAGGATGTTTTAAGAAAAATGGGCAGAGATTTGGCCGAAAAAAGACTTGAGAAAGAAGCTAAGTCAGGCATTATTTACAGTTACTTGCATTCTAACAACAAGATTGGAGTTATGATAGAATTAAGGTGTGAGTCTGATTTTGTCGCAAATTCAGAAGATTTTAAAAACTTGGCCCACGAATTATCCTTGCAAATTGCTTCTATGAAACCAAAGTTCATTTCCCCAGAAGATATTACTGAAGAAGATTTAGTAAGGGAAAAAGAAATATATGCAGCTCAATTGGAAAAATCAGAAAAACCTAAAGACATGGTTTCCAAAATAATGGAAGGAAAAATAGAGAAGTATAAAGAAGAAAATTCTTTAATGACTCAAATCTGGGTAAAGGACAATTCTAAAAAAATAAAGGATCTGTTTGACGAAACAGTGGCAAAGTTTGGAGAAAATATTAAAGTTTCTAAATTCGTAAGATATGAAATTTAAATTATGTTAGAAATAATTTTTGCAGTTATCTTTTTCATCAGTTTTTTGGGAATGGGGATTATTATATATAGGAAACTACCGGAACTTGTTAATTTACCGGAAAAATCCCTTGCTTCTTTAGGTTTTAAACAAATGATCTCAGAATTAAAAGAGTCAAAATCCGGCAGCACAGCTTCGATAGAACTGGTTTTGCAGAAAGTATTATCAAGAGTCAGAATTGTTATTTTGAAATCTGATAATAAAACTTCAAACTGGCTTCAGAGCCTAAGGCAAAGATCTCAAAAAAATAAGTTTAGTGAAAACGATACCTATTGGAAAGACGTCAAGAAAATGACAAGGAAAGAATAATCTGCCAGCGTAGCTCAATGGCAGAGCAACAGTTTTGTAAACTGTAGGTTATCGGTTCAAGTCCGATCGCTGGCTCACTGGTCTTGACAAAGTTTCAGCTTAGACTAAAATGGTATTGTATATAAGTAATATAACTTATATGGCCCAAAAAAATTCAAAAAAGAAAAAAAGTTGTTGTTGTGAGTAGAATATAGCAACAAAGAGAAGAATAGGAAATCAGGTATTCTTCCTGATTTTTTTGTCTGTTTTTTGGGAGAACATTTAAAACTAAATAGTTAATCGGTAATTTGAAGTTGTTCCGAATATTCTTTAATTTTATTGAGAGTTTGATCCTAGCTCAGGATGAACGCCGGCGATGTGGATTAGGCATGCAAGTCAAACGGCTTACTTTTGTAAGCAGTGGCAAACGAGTTAGTAACACGTGGGTAACATACCCTTAAATCAGGGATAACCTAGAGAAATCTAGGATAATATCTGATAGCCCTTAATGTCTTCGGACATTTAGGTAAAGGCTTTTGCCGTTTAAGGATTGGCCCGCGTCCTATCAGCTAGTTGGTGAGGTAATGGCCCACCAAGGCTATGACGGGTAGGCGGTGTGAGAGCATGACCGCCAACGATGGGACTGAGACACGGCCCATACTCCTACGGGAGGCAGCAGTCGAGAATATTGGTCAATGGGGGAAACCCTGAACCAGCGAC
>JBDRGQ010000016.1:0-48757 GCA_043817685.1 bacterium
TCTCAAGCAGAAGCAGTAAGGCATGGAATAGCTAAAGCTTTAACTATTCATGACCCTGAAAATAGAAATAGTTTAAAAGGAACAAGATATTTAACTAGAGATCCTAGGATGAGGGAAAGAAAGAAGTTTGGTTTGAAAAGAGCAAGACGTGCCCCTCAATGGTCTAAGAGATAATTCTCTTTTAAAATATATTTTATAATGTTTAATTTATCTGACTTGATAGACAAATTTTATTTGGATAAACAAAGAGACAGAGAACAGAAGCATTTCTATATTACGGATGCTGGAAGATGTGCTAGGTCTCTTTTTTTTAAGTTTAAGAATGTTCCTAAAAAAGATATGGAGCCTAATATTCTTAGGCTGTTTGATCATGGAGATCATATGCATCAATTAATTATGAAGCCTCTTTTAAGTATGAGAGATGTTCATGTTGTGGCTTCAGAAGTGAATATCCCTCCCCAAGAGCTTATTTCCGGTAGGGCAGATGCTATAATTTCAGACGGAAAGAACATGTATGTTTTGGATATTAAAAGTATGAATAGTATGCTTTTTGAAAAGATGATAGAGCCTAAATCAGAGAATGTGGATCAGATTCAAATGTATTTGCATTATTTCAAGGTACCTAAAGGAATTCTTCTTTACGTAAATAAAAATACTCTTGCTTTGAAAGAGTATATAGTGGATTACGATAAAAAGAGGGTATTGGGTCTTTTGAAATATTTAGAGCAGACGAAAAAAAAGATAGATACTAATATTGTACCTGATAGGATAGAAGAGTATCCTGATAGTTGGCAGTGTAGATATTGTCAATTTAAAGAACTTTGCGTTTTGGCTAATTCAGGAGAACTTACTTGGGTAGATTTTCAAAAGAAAGTAGAATTAAGGGAGAAGAGTATCGGAGACAAATAGGTTATTTTCGCTTAAATAATATAATTTCTCTTCGTTTTCATTCCAGAATATTTCTGGATTTTTTGTTTCTATAACAGTTATTATGTTTAGAACATCTCTATTGTCTATTTCTGTTATTTTTACAATATCTTCTGTAGAAAAAACTATATGGTCAGATTTAATCCAGGCACAGTCGTTTATACCGTCCGATAGTCTTAATAAGAGCATTTTTTCTCCTTCTTTTTTGTTTGGAATTATAGTGTCTTTTAAAAAGAATATGGATATTTCATGTTCAGAAAAGTATAAAAGTTTTTTATTGTCTTGAGATATTTTAAATCCCTTTATTCCTTCTGCTATTTTTTCGAATGATTCTGAATTAGGAGATTTAACGTATAATAATTCTCCTTCTTTTTTGAAAGTATAATTGCTATAAGTGTGTTCTATAGATTTATCGAAATTTTCAATTTCAGTTAAAATGAGAGGTGTTTCTTTAGGATTAAAACTAAAGTATCTTTTATTTTTTGCTATTTCGGTTTCTAGTATTATTTCAGAAGAAGTAGCTGAGAATGTTATATTTGTTAACTCAACTTTCTTAGAATAAATATCACCTTCTTTTAATAATTCTGTTTCTTTTTCGGATTCATAGACTGTTAAAATCCATCCACTTGTTGTAGCTTTTTTTAATATTATATTTTGATTTGGAGTTGGCCAGATATTTTCTACATTTTTTACTAAAGAGCTGAAATTAAATTCTTCTGGGAATAATAATATACTTTTGGCTTCTGCGACTTCTTTTTCTTTAACTTCTAAGGTTTTTTTCCAAGATTGGTAATTTTCTTTTTTTACTTCTATTTCATATTTGCCAGGTAATAAGTTTTCTACTAAAGCTGAACCAAAAAGGAAATCTGTTTTCTCTGTGATTTTCCCGTCAATATATATTTCAGCTTGTTTCGGAGAAGATTTTATAAAGATTCCTCCAGTTTGAGTTATGAATTTTTCTCCTTCCTTGGTATTTATATTAAGTCTATATCCTTGGGAGTATAGTATAACAGAAGGTCCCCCTATGATAAACAGGAAAGAACATATTAAAAATATGATTGTTCTTGTTTTTTTGGCCATGCTCCCCTTATATTATAGGAAAAATGTCTAATTTTCAAGACCTAGATTTTTTATTTGTCAAAAAACAATAATTAATATAGAATAAATCAGTGGGCGATGAAGGATAAACCCTCATTTTCACCTTCATTTTTATTATATAAAAACTCGGTTTATGGTAAGGAAAATTGGCATAGATTTAGGTACTGCAAACTCTTTGGTTTTTATCCCTAAAAAGGGGATAGTCTTGCAAGAACCTTCTGTGGTTGCTATTTCTTTGGATGAAAATAGGATTTTAGCTGTTGGGGATGCGGCAAAAGAAATGACTGGTCGTACTCCTGATACGATAAGAGTTTATAGGCCATTGAAAGATGGTGTTATTGCTGATTTTAGAGTAACTCAGGCAATGCTTAGGTATTTTATTGAGAGAGTATCTGGTTTTTGGAAAATGTTCAAACCAGAATTAATGATTGGGATACCGGCTGGAATTACTTCTACTGAAAAAAGAGCAGTTATAGAAGCTGCAATGAATGCAGGAGCTAAGCAAACTTTTTTAGCAAAAGAGCCTATTTTAGCAGCTATTGGAGCTTCTATCCCTATTAATTCATGTTCTGGTAATATGATTGTTGATATTGGAGGTGGAACCTCTGAAATAGCTGTTATTTCTTTAGGTGGAATAGTGACTTGTAACTCTTTAAGGGTAGGAGGAGATAAAATGGATTTAGCTATATCAGACTATATTAAAAAGAAATATAATTTAGCTATAGGAGAGCAAACAGCAGAGGAAATAAAAGTAAAGATAGGAACAGCTTTACCAGAGAAAGAAGAAAGGCAGTTAGAAATTAGAGGGAGAGATTTAATTTCTGGTTTACCAAGAACTGTTAAAATTTCTTCTAACGAGATATCAGAAGCTACGTATGATATTATTAGTGAAATAATTCAGGCCATCAAATCGGTATTAAGAGATACTCCTCCAGAATTGTCAGCTGATATAATTGATAAAGGAATGATATTGTCTGGTGGGGGAGCTTTGGTAAGAAATCTATCAGAAAGAATATCACAAGAAACTGGAGTTCCTAGTTTTTTGGCAGAAGATCCTTTGCTTTGTGTTGCCAAGGGAACAGGAGTAGTTTTAGACAATTTGGATGCTTATAAAAAAAGCATAATGTCAAAAAAATGATTATAGGCCATAAAAAACAATGGCAATTTTTAAAAAAGATATCTGAAACAGGAAATATTTCGCATGCTTTTTTATTTTCTGGACAGGAGAAATTGGGGAAGAAAAAAGTTGCTACAGAATGGATTTCTTTTTTATTCGGACAGGATATAGAGAAAAAAGCTCATCCTGATTTTATAATTATTGAGCCAGCCGGAAAAGAAATACAGATAGACCAGATAAAAGAATTAATAAGAAGCTTGTCTTTAAAGCCCCATTCAGCTCCGTTCAAAGCAGTCATTATAGATAAAGCTCATTTAATGAATCCAGAAGCTCAATCATCTCTTTTAAAAACGTTAGAAGAGCCTAAAGGTAACACATTATTGATTTTAGTGAGTGAAGAACCAAATCATCTTCTGCCCACTATCGTTTCCAGAGTTCAGACAGTTAAATTTTATCCAGTAGGGATAGAAGAAATGAAAAAGGGCTTAGGAGATAAGAGAACAGATTTAGAAGAAATATTTAACATATCTTTGGGCAGTCCGGGACAGGCATTGGATTTAACCTTAGACAGCCAAAAAAAAGCAGATTTTGATAAAAAGATTAAAGAAATAGAAAGTATTTCTAAGTCGGATTTATACCAGAGGTTTGAATACGTTAAAACGTTAACAGAAAACTCTCTGGATTTGAAAGAAACTCTTAAAGTATGGACATTTTATTTCAGAAATATTTTAATTTCCAAAATATCAGGAAAGAAAAAAGATGATTATCCCTTGGAAAAAATTAAGAAAATATTGCATTCAATCCAGTCAGCCAATTATTTAATATCCAACACAAATGTTAATTCAAGGTTGCTTTTAGAAACCTTGATGATAGAAATTTAAAATGCACAAAGAAATATTGCAAAAAATACAACCGGAAATAGATAAAGTTATTGTTTTTTTGGAAAGGGAATTTACTAAAATAAGGACAGGAAGAGCTAACTCTTCTTTGGTGGAAGACGTTGTGGTTGATTGTTTTGGTGAAAAATTTCCCTTAAAACAATTGGCCGCTATTTCTATTCCAGAACCAAAACAAATCCTTATCCAGCCCTGGGATAAATCCTATGTGGAAGGAATAGTTGCAGCTTTGGAAAAAACAGGAGTAGGGGCAAATCCCATAGTGGACAAAGATTCAATCAGAATAAATCTTCCAGCTCTGAATGAAGATTATAGAAAAGAACTTCAAAGGGTTATTTCAGAAAAACAAGAAGAAGCCAGAAAGACAATAAGGCATTGGAGGGAAGAGGCCTGGTCAGAAATACAGGAGAAGAGCAAATCTGGAGAAATAAGAGAGGACGATAAATTCAGAGCGAAAGATGATCTTCAAAAAATGGTGGATGAAGCAAATAAGAAGGTAGAAGATTTAGGAGAGAGAAAAAAACAGGAAGTTTTAGAATAAATTATGCTGACAATTATTATTGCAATAGTATCTATAATAGGATTGCTCGTTCTTCATGAACTTGGCCATTTTATAATAGCCAAGTTTTTCAAAATAAAAGTGGAAGAATTTGGCGTTGGTTATCCTCCAAAGATATTCGGAAAGAAAATAGGGGATACTATTTATTCCCTGAATTGGCTGCCCTTCGGAGCCTTCGTCAGAATACCAGGGCCAGACGGAGAAGGAGAAAGCACAAAAGACGCCAAAGATTATGAAAGAAAGCCGGCTTGGCAGAAAGCCGCAGTTTTACTTGGGGGGGTCGTGTCTTTTTGGATAATAGCAGCCATTCTTTTGAGTATTGCTTTTTCAATAGGCGTTCCTAGAGCAATTTCAGATACAGAAACAGAAAATTTAGTAAATGTAAAAGTTCAGATATTAGCCGCTTCTCTGGATTCACCGGCCAAATCAGCAGGGTTGAAACCAGGAGACGCAATTACTGGATTCAGAGTCGGAGATTTGGAAGTTCCGATCCAAACAGTTGAAGAAGTCCAGGAATTTACCCAAGAATATAAGGGGCAGGAAGTTATTGTTCTGATTGACAGGGGAGAAGAATCTTTTGAAGCTCCTTTAACTTTAAGAATTGATCCTCCTGAGGATGAAGGTTCCTTGGGGGTAATGATAGTAAGAACGGCTGACCAATCTTATTCGTGGAAAGAAGCTCCTATATTAGGAATTCAATCAACAGCAGATTTAACAGTTCAGGTTGTTGTCGGCTGGGGGAATGTTTTAAAAAGCTTGTTTACTGGAGAAGGAATGCCTGACGGAGTCCAGTTTATAGGTCCTATCGGAATAGGTTCTTTATTAAACCAGGCGGCTAAAATAGGTGTTAATTATTTTCTGCAGTTTATAGCGATGATTGCTATTTATCTGGCAGTCTTGAATATCCTTCCTATCCCTGCTCTGGATGGAGGAAGATTGGTTTTTCTGGCTATTGAGAAAATAAAAGGAAGACCCATTAACAGAAAAATAGAACAGAGGATAAACGGCGCAGTTTTCTTTATTCTCCTAATTTTAATGGCTTTTGTTACAATAAAAGATGTAAGCAATCTATTTTAAAATGAAGCAATCTAAATTATTCACAAAAACCCTAAAAGAAGCTCCGAAAGAGGAATTAAGTATTAATGCGAAACTTCTTACCAGGGGAGGATTTATAGACAAAATAATGACCGGAGTTTATTCTTATTTGCCTCTGGGATTTTTAGTTTTAAAGAATATCGAAGAAATAATAAGACAAGAAATGCAGAAAGTAGGGGGAGAGGAAGTTTTTCTTCCGGGTTTGCTTCCCAAAGAACCCTGGCAGAAAACAGATCGCTGGAAATATCCTGAAATGTTTAAATTGCAAAATAGATCAGGCAAGGAATTTTCTTTGGGATGGACGCACGAGGAAATAATAACTCCTTTGGTCCAGAAGTTTGTCCAGTCTTATAAAGATCTGCCTGTGTATGTTTATCAGTTTCAGGATAAATTTAGAGACGAATTAAGGTCTAAATCCGGACTTTTGAGAGGAGTAGAATTTATGATGAAAGATTTGTATTCTTTTCATTTGGATGAAAAAGATTTGGATAGTTTTTATTCCAAAATGACAAAAGCTTATTTCCAGATATTCAAAAGATGCGGTTTGGAAAAAGAAACATTTTTGACCTTGGCCTCAGGAGGAGTTTTCAGCAAATATTCTCATGAATTCCAGACAGTTACTCCTTTTGGAGAGGATGAAATATATTTCTGCTCCAAATGCAAGATAGCCGTGAACAAAGAAATAATAAAAGAGGAAAAAAATCAGTGTCCTCGGTGTAAAAACAAGAAACTGGAACTTAAAAAATCTATAGAAGTTGGTAATATATTCAAAATAAAAGACAGATTTACCAAAGCGTTTGATTTTAAGGTGAAAGATGAAAATGGAAAGGAAAAATATTTGTTAATGGGTTGCTATGGCATTGGCTTGGGCAGGTTAATGGGAACTATTATAGAGGTTCATAACGATGAAAATGGAATTATTTGGCCAGAAGAAGTATCCCCCTTCAAATTCCATTTAATTCCGGCAGGAGGAAAAGATATATTTAAAAAAGCTGAAAAGATATATCAAGACTTGCAGAAACAAGGAATTAAATTATTATACGACGACAGGGAAAAGTCTGTTGGTGAGAAATTTGCCGATGCGGATTTGATAGGCATTCCCAACAGATTAGTGGTGAGTAAAGACACGCTTTCTAAAAATTCTCTTGAGTTGAAAAAGAGATTTAATAATAAGATATCTTTGATAAAGCTGGGTCAGCTTAAAAAGGTAATATGATTAATATGGTAAATAAATTACTTTCTTATCTTTCAGAAGACTTAGGTATAGATTTAGGTACTGCTAATTCTTTGGTTTATATGAGGGGAAAGGGGATTATAATTACTGAACCCTCGGTAGTAGCGGTTAACAAAAAAACAGGCCAGATTTTGGCCATTGGTCAGGAAGCAAAGAAAATGGTTGGAAGAACTCCAGCTCACATCGTTTCTACCAGGCCCTTGGTTTCAGGAGTGGTTTCAGATTTTGAAGTTACAGAGCAAATGTTGAAATACTTTATTGAAAAAGCTTATAAAAGAAAGTACTTAATAGGTCCTAGGCCAAGAGTGGTTGTTGGTGTTCCTTGCGGAGTTACAGAAGTGGAAAAGAAGGCCGTGAGGGATGCGACTAGGAATGCAGGCGCCAGGGAAGTGTTTTTAGTGGAAGAACCAATGGCAGCTGCTATTGGAGCCAGATTACCGATCCAGGATGCAGGGGGTAATTTTATTGTTGATATTGGAGGAGGGACTACAGAAGTTGCGGTGATTTCTTTGGGAGGAATAGTAATAGCAAAAAGTTTAAGAATTGCAGGGGACAAATTGAATGAAGATATAATTCAGTTCGCCCAGGACGAATACAAGTTATTGATTGGAGAAAGAACTGCAGAGTCTTTAAAAATAGGAATAGGTTCTGCTTATCCTTTGAAAGAAAAAAGGCAATTGCCCATGAGGGGAAGGAACTTAGTAACAGGATTGCCAGAAGAAATATTAGTTTCTGACGAAGACATCAGAAGAGCTATGGAAAAATCCATAAAGCAGATAGTGGCCGAAATTAAAACTGCTGTGGAAGAAACTCCCCCTGAATTACTTGCCGATATTATGGCTTCTGGAATTTTCTTGGCTGGCGGAGGGTCTCTTTTAAGGGGATTGGATACTTTAATCCAGAAAGAAACAAAGATACCTACTAAAATTATAGAAGATCCAATGACTGCCGTGGCCAGGGGAGCTGGTATGATATTGGAGAATCTAGACGATTTAAAAGACATTCTGGTGGAAACAGATAACTTGGATCCGCCGAAATAAAAGCCAATGAACTACATTCATTTCCACTTTCGCCTTAATAAATTAAAGCTCGGTACATGATATCTAAAGAGGAGGTAAAACATATAGCTAAATTAGCCAGATTGGGCATTTCTGACAAAGAGATAACAAAATACCAAAAAGATTTGTCTTCGGTTTTAGATTACATAGAAAAACTGGAAAGAGTTAATGTTTCAGGGGTAGAACCAACAAGTCATCCTTTTTCATCTGAAAATGTTGTTAGAGAAGACGAAGTTTTGAATAAAAAAGATAATGGGAAACTGGTGGATATGGCGCCTGATAAAAAAGATAATTACGTTAAGGTAAAGTCTATTTTAAAATGAATCTTACAGAACTGACAATAAAACAAACGGCAGAAGGTTTAAAGAAAAAAGAGTTTTCTGCTGTGGATGTCTGTAAGGCTTATTTAGACAAGATAAAAAAATTTAATGAAGACATATTCGCTTATCTATTAGTGGATGAAAAAGGAGCGTTATCCCAAGCCGAAGAAGCGGACGAACTAATTTCTAAAAACAAAGCAGTATCGGTTTTAACCGGCATCCCAGCGGCTATAAAGGATAACATATTGATAGAGGGGTTAAAGTGCACCTCTGCTTCCAAGATACTAGAAAATTACGTGGCTCCTTACAATGCTACTGTGATAAAGAAGCTGAAAGAGTGTAAAGCTGTTTTTCTGGGCAAAACTAATATGGATGAATTTGCTATGGGCTCTTCCACGGAGAATTCAGCTTTTGGGCCGACCAAGAACCCCAATGATTTGACTAGAGTTCCTGGAGGGTCTTCTGGCGGGTCAGCTTCAACTGTAGCAGCCAATATGGCTGCTTTTGCCCTGGGATCAGACACAGGAGGTTCTATACGCCAACCAGCTTCTTTTTGCGGGGTAGTAGGGTTAAAACCGACCTATGGAAGCGTTTCCCGCTATGGTTTAATGGCTTTTGCTTCATCCTTGGATCAAATAGGTCCTTTAGCCAAAACAGTGGAAGACGCTAAAATAGTGTTTGGGGCAATATCTGGGAAGGATCCGATGGATTCTACTTCTGTGGATTTGCCTTCTAAAAAAGAGGCTTTTAATTTGAAGGATACGAGGGTTGGTATTCCTAAAGAGTACTTTGTTGGGGGAATTGATGCTAAAATAGAGAAAGAGATAAAAGCAGCCATTAAAAAGTATGAAGACATGGGGGTTAAAGTGGAAGAGATCAGTCTGCCCCATACAGATTATGCTTTGGCAGCTTACTATATTATTAGTCCGTCTGAGGCCTCTGCTAACTTGGCCAGGTTTGACGGGATAAAATATGGAGCCTCTAGCAAAGAAGCTAAGGATTTATTAGACCTTTATTTAAAAACAAAAGGAAAGGGATTTGGTCCGGAAGTTAGGAGAAGGATAATGCTTGGAACTTATGCCTTGTCTTCTGGTTATTACGACGCTTATTATCTGAAAGCTCAAAAGGTGAGGAGCTTGCTAAAGAAAGATTTTGAAAAAGCTTTTAGAAAAGTGGATGCGATATTTACCCCTACTTCACCGATATTTCCATTTAAAATAGGGGAGAAAATGGATGATCCTTTATCAATGTATTTAGTAGATATTTATACTGTTTCTGTTAATCTGGTTGGCCTGCCGGCTCTGTCTATACCAATAGCCAGAGTTGATAATTTGCCAGTCGGTCTTCAGATAATCGGGAAGCCTTTTGAAGAATCAAAATTATTTAATTTAGGAAATGCCTTCAATGGAAAATATTAGCCAAGGAGCATTAGCTTTTCTTTTTAGCCCTCCTGAAGACGGGTGGTTTGGGATAGCGAGGATAGTTTTTCTGGCGGCCAGTTTTCTGTTGGTGGCAGGGATAATTTTCTCCTTGTCAAAAAGCAGTTATCTAAAATTATATTTTCTTGAAGATGCAGTTGAATTTTTAACTTTCAGACCAAGTGGAGTAAAAAAACTTGTTAAGGCTTGGAATAAAATTAAGACAAGATTAGATAGTGGTTTGGAATCAGAATATAAATTAGCGGTGATAGAAGCAGATGGAGTGTTGGATGATGTCTTAAGAAGAATGGGATACAGGGGAGAAAATTTAGAAGAGAGATTGGCGAAATTAACTTCTGCCACTTTATCTAATATAGAAAATATTAAAGAAGCCCATAAGTCCCGTACTAATATTTTACATAATCCTGACCAGGGTCTTTCTCTGGATGAGGCAAAAAAAATATTAGCTGTTTTTGAAAAAGCTTTCGAAGACATACAGGCTTTTTAATTGACTTTATATCTAAAAAACAATATAATATATTTTGTTATTCATCGCGGGGTGGAGAAGTAGTATCTTGCGAGGCCCATAACCTCGAGACACCGGTGCAATTCCGGTCCCCGCAACAAGTATTTAGCCGGCGTAGCTCAGTGGTAGAGCAGAGTCTTCATAAGGCTAAGGTCACAGGTTCGAACCCTGTCGCCGGCATAATGGCTTGGACCCATGGTGTAGCCCGGTTTAACACGCCTCCCTGTCACGGAGGAGATCAGGGGTTCAAATCCCCTTGGGTCCGCAAACAATCTGCTTTTTTAAGGCAGTTTTGTTTTTGACATTTTTAACCATTATGTTATAAAAAATAGAAAATAGTTTTTTAAAATAAATTATATTGGGAGGATAATTACAATGTATTCGACTAGATATATGACTCAATTCCAGACAGACTTACTCAGTGATCTTTGTAGATTGGGAATAGTTGAAGTAGGGGAGTTTACTTTGAAACATCATGAAGTGGATATTAATGCTCTAAAATCTCCTTTCAAAATAAATCTAAAGATAAGAGATAAAGGGCCATTAATTCCAGATGCAGTAAGAGCAATTGCTGCAGAATTATATGCTTTACTTCAGTCGGTGGAACTTGTAAAAAAGATAAGGATAGATCGTATAGTCGGAGTTCCTAGTGGTGGAGATCCTTTTGCCAAAGAGCTTGCCATACTGACCAGAAAACCTTTACTTACGCTGGAAAGGAAAATCATTGCTGGGACAAGTAGAATGTCATGTATTTCAAAGGGCGATTTTAATCCCGGAGAACATATTCTGCTTATTGAAGATGTTCTGACTAGGGGGTACAGTGGCGCAGAAGCGATAGTAATGCTTCAAAAGGCTGGTTTGGTGGTTCCTATTGTTTTTGCTGGTGTTGATAGAAATCAGGGAGGAGCAAGATATTTAAATAACCATTTTAATTGTGGCGTTCGGAGCGTCTTCTCCATATTTTCAGTCTTTGAACGACTTTTTGCTACAGGGTTGATGTCACAGGAAGAAATAGAAAAAAATATAGAGTACATCAATACTCAAAAGTGTGATCCGTTAGGTTGATCCCTGGCGGATTTTTATTTGAGTTTTCCCCAGTTTTTTATGTTTGATTTCAGCTTAATTTTAAGGTAAAATAAGGGTATAAGGTATGGTAAAAATAGACTTAAATTTACTCAAAAAACAGGCTCAAAAAGAGATAGATTCTTCGGGAGATTTACAAAGTTTAAACCTTGTCTTTAAAAAATACTTAGGGAAGCAAGGAGAGCTTATTTTTGTTTTGAAGTCTTTGAGTAAGTTGCCAAAAGATAAAAGAGCCAAAGTGGGGCAAGAAGCTAATAAACTAAAGCAATTTCTTTCTGTCCAAATGGATCAAAGACAAAAGGAGTTGAAAGACAAAATCCAAAAAGAAGCAGAAGAAAAAGAATGGATTGATATTACAGCTCCTGGGTACAAAACTGCTATTGGCCATTTGCATCCGCTTACTCAGGTTAAAAGACAGATAATGGAAATTTTCCAGTTAATGGGATTTTCTGTTGTTGAGGGTCCTGAAATGGAAACAGAATGGTACAACTTTGACGCTTTAAACATTCCTAAAAATCATCCAGCCAGAGATTTATGGGATACCTTCTATTTAAAGAACGGTTTACTTTTAAGAGCTCATACTTCTCCTGTGCAAATACGTTATATGGAGAAACACCAGCCACCCTTAAAGATTATTGCTCCAGGAAGGGTTTTCAGGCATGAAGCTACAGATGCTTCCCATGAGAGTAACTTCCATCAACTTGAAGGTTTAATGATTGATAAAACGGTTTCTGTCGCTAACTTTAAAGCGATAATAGAAGAATTTTTCAGAAGATTTTTTAATAAACCAGTAAAAATAAGATTAATTCCCAGTTTCTTCCCTTTTGTTGAGCCTGGATTTCAGGTAGACATGAGTTGCCTTAATTGCGGAGGAAAGGGGTGTTCAAGTTGCAGACAAACAGGATGGTTGGAGATGATGGGAGCTGGCATGGTTCATCCCAACGTTTTGAAAGCGGGCGGTTTGGTTCCCAAGAACTGGCAGGGATTTGCTTTTGGAATGGGGATGGATAGGTTGGCCATGATGAAATACAAGATTACTGACATAAGACTGTCTTTTTCGGGAGACTTAAGATTTTTAAAACAATTCTAATGGTTTTTTCTTACAATTGGTTACAATCTTATTTTACAAAGAAACTGCCTAATCCTGAAAAACTGGCCCAGCTCTTGGTATTGCATTCGTTTGAGGTGGAAGAGGTTAAAAAAAAGGGCAAAGATTATACTTTAGACATTGATGTTTTACCCAATAGGGCTGCAGATTGTTTCTCCCATTACGGAATCGCTAAAGAATGCGCAGCTATTTTAAATATTCCCTTAAAGGAAAGAGACGCAAAAGTTAAAGAAGATAAAAAGATAAAAACGTCTGATTTTATTTCAGTGGATGTAAAGAATAAAGCAGCTTGTCCTAGATATTCTACAAGAGTTGTTTCTGGGGTTAAAATCGGTCTTTCTCCAGTCTGGTTGAAAGAGAAATTGGTTTCCTGTGGCTTAAGGCCAATAAACAATGTTGTAGATATTGCAAATTACGTAATGTTGGATGTTGGGCAACCTTTACATGCTTTTGACGGAGATAAATTAGACGGTAAAAAAATAATAGTCAGACATGCCAAGGATAAAGAAAGAATGGTCACTTTGGACGATCAGAAATTTGAATTGGATTCAGATATTTTAGTGATAGCGGACAATAAAAGACCAGTAGCTATCGCCGGGATAAAAGGAGGGAAATCTCCTGAAATAGATAATAAAACAAAGACAATTGTCTTGGAAGCTGCTAATTTTGATTCTGTTGCCATTAGGAAAGCTTCAAAAAAGATAAACTTAAGAACAGACGCTTCTTTAAGGTTTGAACATGGGATAGATCCTAATTTAACAGAAATTGCCCTTAACCAGTCAGCCATTTTGATACAGAAAATAGCTGGAGGAAAGATCGCTAAGGGATTAGTAGATATATATTCTAAAAAGATTTTGTCAAAATTAATAAAGTTAGACTTAGCATGTGTAAGAAATGTATTGGGGATTAATATAAGCGAAAAAGAAATAAAATCTATTTTAGAAAAACTTGATTTTAAAATTGCCAAGAAAGGAAAATATTTCTTTGTGACTGTTCCAACAAAAAGAAAGGATGTTTTAATCCCAGAAGATTTGATTGAAGAGGTAGGAAGGATTTACGGGTACGATAAGATAAAAGCAAGTTTCCCCGTATCCAACATTGTTCCTCCAACAAAGAACTTGGATATTTTCTGGGAAGAAATGACAAAAGACATTATGAAGGGACTGGGATTTACCGAAGTTTATAATTATTCTTTCTTCGGGGACAAAGAAGCTAAATTAGTTTCTTTTAAGAATAAAGATCTAATAGAAGTGCAAAATCCTTTGTCTGTTGAGCAGAAATATTTAAGAGCCAGTTTAATTCCTAATCTTTTAAAAAATGTTGAAAAGAATATAAAGAATTCTACTAATATAAAGATATTTGAATTAGGAAAGATATTTGTTCCTGACAAAAAAGAAAAAAGGATGATATCGGGATTGATTTTTGGGGATTCGTTTTACAGGCTAAAAGGGATCGTAGATACTCTTTTAAATAGATTAGCCGTTTCTGATATTTGGTATGACGAACATAAAGCCACGCCAGAAGAGAGTAAATTGGTCGTTTGGCACTCTAAAAAATGCGCTGAAATAAAAGTAGGGAAAGAAGAAATAGGATTTTTAGGGGAAGTATCTCCAAAGATATTGTCAGAATTAGAGGTCAAAGAAACATTGGTTTTGTTCGATATTAATTTTGATAAATTATCACGTTTAGTATCAGAAGAGCACGAATACAGACCCATTTCCAGATATCCTGCCGCTATCAGGGATATAGCCATTTTAGTCCCTAGAAAAGTTAAAGTGGCAGATGTTTTGAACGTTATTAATACGACTGGAGGATTATTGGTTAGAGACGTGGATCTGTTTGATATGTACGAAGGGGAAGAATTGCCCCAAGGGAAAAAGAATCTGGCTTTCCATATAATTTATCAGTCTGAAACTAAAACTTTAAAATCAAACGAAGTCGAAATAATTCAGCAAAAAATAATAAAGGCCTTGGAGAAAAATCAAGACTGGCAAGCAAGGAAATAAAACTATGGTGAAAAAGGAGAAAATAAAAAAAGAATCAAAAACATCTAGTTACGAAGCAAAAGATATTTATGTTTTAGAGGGTTTGGAACCTGTCAGAAAAAGACCTGGAATGTACATAGGTTCTACCGGACCTGAAGGAATACACCATTTAATATGGGAGTGTGTTGATAATGGGTTGGATGAAGCAATGGGAGGATATGCAAAGAACATAGAAGTAGTTTTATTGCCTGGGAATAAAGTAAGGGCCGTGGATGATGGAAGAGGCATCCCAGTGGAAAAGCATCCCCAGACAAAAAAATCTACTTTGGAAACCGTAATGACAACTTTGCATGCCGGAGGTAAATTTGGAGGAGAAGCTTATAAGATTTCAGGAGGATTACACGGTGTCGGTATCTCTGTTGTTTGTGCCCTTTCTAATTATATGAGAGCAGAAGTCTGTAGAGATGGGACAAAATATTATCAAGAATACTCAAAAGGAAAAGTTAAGACACAGGTTAAGAAAGACGGAAGTTGTAGGCAAACAGGAACAGCTATTACTTTTGAACCGGATCCTGAAATTTTTGAAGATATTAAGTTTGACTTAAAAAAGATTTTAAAACATCTTCGTCAGCAAGCTTATCTTACAAAAGCAGTTAAAATTACCGTGAAAGATCAAAGAGAAAATCCAGAGAAATCATATAGTTTTTATTTTGAAGGAGGATTGGCCTCTTACGTTAAATATCTGACAAAAGGAGTTACTTTAAGCCAACCTAATATTTTTTATGGAATAGGGGAAAAGAACAATATCTTAGTAGAGGCAGCTTTTCAATATACGGAAGAATACGAATGTTTTGAAGAGAGTTTTGCCAATAATATATATACTGGTGAAGGTGGCAGTCATTTAACTGGTTTCAGAACTGCTTTAACCAGAACCTTTAACGATTATGCTAAAAAGAATAACATTTTAAAAGATTCAGATGATAATCTTTCTGGGGAAGACGTCAGGGAGGGATTTACCGGAGTTGTTTCTGTAAAGATTAGAGAACCTCAATTTGAAGGACAGACAAAGGCTAAATTAGGTAATCCTGAAGTTAAGCCTGCAGTAGAGTCTGTAGTAGCAGACACTTTAGCAGATTTTTTGGAAAGAAATCCTCAGGATGCCAAGGCTATTATTGAAAAATGCATTCTTTCTTCTAAGGCTAGAAAGGCGGCCAGGGCTGCTAGAGAAACCGTTTTAAGAAAAGGAGCTTTAGACGGATTAACATTGCCCGGTAAATTGGCTGATTGCAGCTCTAAAAATCCGGCAGAAAGTGAATTATATATCGTGGAAGGCGAGAGTGCCGGTGGCTCGGGAAAACAAGCCAGAGACAGGAGATTCCAGGCCATACTTCCTTTAAGGGGAAAGATATTGAACGTGGAAAGAGCAAGGTTAGATAAAATGCTAGCCTCGAAAGAGGTAAAATCATTAATCATTGCTTTAGGGACTGCCATAGGGGAAGATTTTAATATTGAAAAAACCAGATACCATAGAATAATCATAATGACAGATGCAGATGTAGATGGAGCTCATATCAGGACTCTTTTGCTAACCTTATTTTACAGGCATTTCAAACCGCTTATTGAAGCAGGATACATCTATATAGCCCAGCCTCCTTTGTATAGAATACAGGCTGGGAAAAGAGTAGAATTTGTTTATACAGAAGACCAGAAAGAAAAAATGCTGGCTAAACTGCAAAAAGAAAAGGCTTTGGGAATATCTCTTCAAAGGTATAAAGGCTTGGGAGAGATGAATCCTGATCAGCTTTGGGAAACAACTATGAATCCCGAAAACAGATTGCTCTTGCAAGTAGCCATAGAAGATGCCAGAGAAGCTGATAAAATATTTGATGTTTTAATGGGGAACGAAGTCGCACCTAGAAAAAAATTCATCCAAACACACGCTAATAAAGTTAAAAATTTAGATGTCTGATCGAGCAACAATTTTCAATCTGCAATCTTGGAAAGCGATATTAGTAGCCATAATCAGTGTTTTGCTGGTGGGTTTGTTTCTGTCTTGGCAATACAAAAAAATAGAAGAGAATTCACAAGAGAAACTTACTTCTCTGGAAGATGTATTGATTATGGGATTTGCTCAGGAAGTTGTGGACGATTTCATGATCGCCAGGATTTCTGGGAATGAAAATCAGGCAACGCTTTTTCTGACCGAACAGGCTTTTCAACAGATGCAAGAAGGGGCATTCTTTTTAACTGGAAATATAACAAGTTACCAGATAGTTAAAAAGGAAAAACTGAACGGAGAAAGATTTAGATTTAGAGTAGAAACATACGAAAAAGACAGCATAAAAGGGTTTCCTGAAATAATAATATTGAAGAAAATAGGGGAAGAATATTACATAGATTCCCTAGAGATAGCGGGTTAGAACATCATTTGACATAAGGGCTTCTTTCTGTTAAATTTAAACAGACAGAGCCCCAGCGGGCTTTTTTAAAAAGATAATTTATGAACATAGCTAATATCCCTTCAAAAATTATTTCTTATTTTAAGGAAGTAAGATTGGAGATGAAAAAAGTTAATTGGCCCAGCAGACAAGAAACCACAAAATACACGCTTATTGTTATAGGCGTATCTTTAGTGGTTGCTTTTTATTTGGGAGCTTTAGACCTTTTATACACCACTTTATTAGATAAATTCGTAATTTAATATGCCAAAGCAACAAATTACACAAGAAAGAAACTGGTATGTTTTACATACTTATTCGGGGTATGAGGATGCAGTAGCTAAGAATTTAAAACAGAGAATAGAGTCTTTGGGCATGGAAGATAAGATTTTTAACGTATTGGTGCCAAAAGAAAAAAAGATTAAAATAAAGAACGGAAAAAGAAAAGTGGTAGAAGAAAAGATTTATCCCGGATACGTTTTGGTGGAGATGATAGTGACAGACGATAGTTGGTACGTGGTTAGAAACACTCCTAATGTTACTGGATTCGTCGGAGCAGGAACCACGCCAGTGCCAGTTTCCTTGAATGAGATAGAGAGTTTGAAAAAGAGAATGGGAGAAGAAGAGCCACAGTTTAAGATAGAGGTTAAGGTGGGCGATTTGGTTAAAATAGTCGACGGGCCTTTCAAAGATTTTGATGGAAAGATTTCCGAGGTTGATCTTGACAGGGGAAAGGTAAAAGTTTTGGTCAACATGTTTGGTAGAGATACTCCCGTTGAGCTGGATTCTTTACAAATTAAAAAAGTTTAATATTATGGCAAAAGTTAAATCAATAGTTAAAATTCAGCTTCCGTCAGGAAAAGCTACTCCCGCTCCTCCAGTAGGACCTGTTTTAGCTCAGCATCAGGTTAACATATCTGAATTTTGTCAAAAGTTTAACGATGCTACAAAAGATAATCTAGGTCTCATAGTCCCAGTAGAGATAACCGTATATGAAGACAAGACTTACAGTTTTATTATAAAACAGCCACCTGCAGCAGTTTTATTGAAAAAAGCGGCTGGCATAGAAAAAGGGTCTGGAGAACCTAATAAGAAAAAAGTGGCAAAAATAACTAAAACCCAATTAAGGCAGATTGCAGAACAGAAAATGCCTGACTTGAATGCTAATGACATTGAAGCGGCGATGAAGATTATTGAAGGAACGGCAAAGAACATGGGAATTGATATTAAATAATTCTTTCTTTATGTTAAAGAAAACTCTCATTATATATATCCCTGTCATCCACAAGGGTTTTTTAGATTTATTCGACAGGTTGAGGGACAAGGTTGGTGAAATATATATAATTGAAGAAAAATTACAGGAAGAATTGTCTGAGATAAAACCCAGCATCGCAGCCATTGATACTAAAAAAGCCAAAGATTTATTGGAGAAGATTGGGTTTGAAAACATATTTATTCTTTCTGAAAAAAACATAGAATCCCTTAAGGGAAAAGACATCCTGCTGGTTCAAGATGAATTGTCTAGGAATTTATATGAAAAATATTTGGCAGACGAGAAAGTCGTTTGGGAAAGCGTTTTTCTTCGCTGGGATAGAGAAAACGTGGTAGCTGAAATTCCAGCCGATATCATTCATAAATCAGAAGACTCTTTTGATGTTGAGATGATGAAAGAGGCTTATCTGGAAGCTGAAAAAAGCAGTGATTGGTGGCGGCAGATAGGAGCAGTTTTAGTAAAAGATAAAAAGATTATTGCTCGTTCTTATAATCAAGGCGTTCCGAACGACCACGCCCCTTATCAATTAGGTTCTTTGAGAGATTTTTTTAAAGCCGGCGAAAAACAGGAACTTTCTCCGACGATTCATGCTGAACAAAAACTGATCGCGGAGGCGGCCAAAAACGGGTTAAAGCTAGAAGAAGGATCTCTTTATTTAACTCATTTTCCCTGTCCTCTTTGCTCAAAGCTTATTGTTTGGTCTGGTATTAAAAAGATATATTTTACAGAAGGAGCTTCTAATTTAGACGGTAAAAATACCATGGAATTGGCTAGAGTTAAAATTATACACATTCCGCAAAAGCTTATATAATAAGAATATTATGCAGCAATATCTGGATTTATTAAAATATGTTTTGGAAAATGGAGAAAGGAAGAATGATCCTCAGGGAGTGGGGAATATTGCTGTCTGTGGTTACCAGATGCGCTTTAAAATGGAGGATGGTTATCCCTTGCTGACTACTAAAAAAATGCCTCTGAAATCAATTATCTACGAGCTTCTCTGGTTTTTGAAAGGGGATACTAATATTAAGTATCTACAGGACCACGGGGTGACTATTTGGGATGAGTGGGCTACGCCGGAAGCTACCGCAAAGTATGGATTGCCTCCTGGAGAGCTAGGGCCAATTTATGGTGAAAAATGGCGTCATTGGAAAAAGAGGGCAGAAGGAGAAATAGACCAAATAGCCAATGTGATTGAGGATATAAAAAGAAATCCAGATTCTAGAAGATTGGTGGTTACTTCCTGGGATCCGGAAGACGTTGATAAAGTTTTTGTGGCTCCCTGCCATTGTTTCTTTAAGTTTTTCGTCGCTCAGGGGAAATTGTCCTTACATCTTTTCCAGAGAAGTTGCGACATCTTCTTGGGAGTTCCTTTTAACATCGCTTCTTATTCTTTGCTTTTAATGATGGTGGCTCAAGCCACGGGATTGAAAGCCCATGAGTTTATTCATACTTTGTCCGATGCTCATATATATTTGAACCACATAGAGCAGGCTAATCTCCAGCTGCTCCGGGAGCCGAGACCCTTGCCCAGGATTATTTTGAATCCTGAAATAAAAAACATCTTCGATTTTGATTACGAAGATTTCAAATTAGAGAATTATAATCCTCATCCCTCAATCAGGGCAGACATCGGCGTTTAACCGATAGGGAAGTTAACCAATTTTGCTTTTTTAGTTTTCTTGTTTAATTTTGGAGAGATTATGTGAAAATGAATGTGGCTGACCGAAGCTCCAGTATAATCTGTATCTCCGAATCTCATTGCCAATCCTCCTCCTTTTATTTTCCATTTTTTAATGGCCCATTTTGTTAGACAGCTTACGGATTCAAGGTCTGTTTTAGTTAGTTCGGAAAAGCTTTCTTTGTGTTTGTCTCCGAGGATTAGTAAATGGATCCTTGCATTTTTATAGGGCCAGGTGTCGTTGGTTAAAAACCAGCTATTCTTTCTTTTATAAATTGGTTTTCTGTGGTATTTAAAATTCTCTTTACAAAACGGACATTTGCCCGTTTTTGCTATCTTTTCAATCACCCTTTTGTACTCGCCCCTTCTGGCGTTTTTGATATTAACGAATTTCTTCTTCATCCGTTATTCTTGTTGTTTAGTTGGTTTAGAATGGCATCCAGATGTTTTTTCATAGTCTTTTCTATAATGTCTGTGGTTGAAGTCTTTTCGGCCTGCCTGGGAAGGACAAGAATGTCTTTCGAATAAGATTTTATGGTTTCAATTTGCTCCGGCGTGTAACTGTAATCCGTGGTCACGAAAAGGTCTGGTTCAATAACCTTGATTAATTCATATTGCCATTTACCTTTGTCGTCAATATCGTCAATCAGGGTAACGTAATCTACACAGTCCTGGTAGCTTAGCATTTCCATTCTCTCTTCCTGGGGGATTACCGGCCTGAGTTCGTTTTTATATAGTTTTATCCCTCTGTCGCTGTCTGCTCCGACTATTAAAATATCTCCTTGATCTTTGGCTTTTATCAAGTATCTAAGGTGTCCTATATGGAGCATGTCCCATGATCCTACGGTACAGACAATTTTATGGCCCAAGATCCTGTGGGCGTCAATCATCTTTTTCAGTTCAAAATAATCTGTTATTATAATTTTTTTTTCTTGTTTTTCCATACTCAATATAATATAATATCAAAATGGAAGAAAAAAACAAGCCCATAGTTTCTATTATCGTGGCAATCGGAAGGAATAATGTAATTGGCATTAATAATGCTCTTCCTTGGGATCTGCCGGCCGATTTGGAACACTTCCGCAAACTGACCAAGGGAAAACCGGTTGTCATGGGCCAAAAGACGTTTGAATCAATAGGAAGACCTTTGCCTGACAGAACCAATGTTATTCTTACTTTGGACAAGAATTTTTCCCATAAAGGTTGCCTTGTTGCTTATTCTATAGATGAGGCTATGGAGAAGCTGAAAGATGTTAATGAAATTATGATCATCGGAGGCGTTTCAATATACAGGCAGTTTTTACCCTTAGCCAATAGAATGTACCTTACCTTGATTGACGGAGAGTTTGAAGGAGATGCCTTTTTCCCTGAATTTAATTGGTCAGAATGGAAAGAGGTGGAAAAAATTGAAAATAAACTAGACGAAAGAAATCCTTACAACTACACTTTTATTACTTTAGAAAGATGAAAGAAAATGCAAAAGTTTTGGTTGTTGCCAGGGATATTATGTTCAAGGACGGTCACTGGGAAGGACTGAAAACCGAAAATTTAGACTACTATTTAGATTTAATCAGAAATAATTTCCAGTTCAGAAAAAGGAGGGAGGTAGAGACTGACCCTTCTTGGCAGCAGATAATTCCGTACATCCTCTTTAATTTTGAAGATAAATATTTTCTTTATCGTTATCTGGAAAAAGCTGGTGAAAACAGGTTAAAAAAAGATTATCATCTGGGAGTAGCCGGCCACATTAATCTGATAGACGTAAAACCTGGCCAGGATATTATTCAAACTGCAGCCCAGAGAGAATGGGAAGAAGAGATAGATTATAAAGGTAATTTAATTGAGAAGAAATTAATCGGTATATTGAACGACGAAAGAAGGGAAGTGGAGGCCGTTCATCTGGGCTTAATATACGTTTTTAAAGGAGATAATCCCAATATTTATGTTAAAGAAAAAGAGGTTTTAAAAGGAAAGATGGTAAGACTGGGTGATTTGGGGGAATATATTGAAGGTATAAGTAATTGGGCTCAAATTATTTTTAAAGAATATTTAATCAAAAATGAAAGTATCTAAAACCGATCCTAAAATATATAATCTTGTTAAAAAGGAAATTAAGCGCCAAAAGGAAGGCTTGAGTCTTATTCCTTCTGAAAACACAGCTACAGTGGCTGTGTTAGAAGCTATGGGCACTCCTTTAAGCAATAAATATTCAGAAGGTTATCCTTATAAAAGATACTACGGTGGGAATGAATATATAGACAAAATAGAAACCATAGCTATTGAAAGGGCTAAAAAACTGTTTAAAGCAGAGCATGCTAATGTCCAGCCTCATTCAGGATCTCAGGCTAACGCAGCCGTCTTTCTGGCTTTACTCAAATGTGGAGATAGTGTATTAGGGATTGATTTGTCAGCTGGTGGCCATTTGACCCATGGATCTCCGGTTAATTTTTCTGGCAAAACATACAAGTTCTCATATTATGGAGTAGACCCTAAAACAGAAAAAATAGATTTGAAAGAAGTAGAAAAGATAGCTTTGAAATCAAAACCTAAATTAATAATCGTTAGCACTACTGCTTATTCAAGAACTTTGGATTTCAAAAGATTCAGGAAAATAGCTGATAAAGTGGGAGCTTATTTAATGGCGGATATAGCTCATATAGCTGGTCTTGTTGTAACTGGAATGCACCCTCATCCTTTTCCTTATTGCGATATCGTTACGACTACAACTCATAAAACCTTAAGAGGTCCCAGAGGAGGTTTAATACTTTCTAAAATAAAAGACAGAATAGATACTAAAGGAAAGACATTAGCCGAAAAAATAGATAAAGCGGTTTTCCCAGGTACTCAAGGAGGGCCTTTAGATCATGTAGTCGCGGCTAAAGCAGTTTGCTTTTTGGAAGCTATGAAAACGTCTTTTAAAGCTTATCAAAAACAGGTTGTTTTAAATGCTAAAGCAATGGCAGATGAATTTAAAAAAGAAGGGATAAGAGTGGTAAGCGGGGGAACGGATAATCATTTAATGTTGTTAGACATATCATCTTTAAATTTAGAATCTAAAAAAGTGCAGGATGAACTTGATAAAGCAGGTATTTATGTTAATAGGAATGCCATTCCTTTTGATAAAAGGCCCCCCTTTAATCCTTCTGGAATAAGATTGGGTTCTCCTTCTATTACAACCCGAGGATTGAAAGAAAAAGAATGCAGAGAAGTTGTTCGTATGATAGCAAAATTAATAAAGAATATGGGAGATAAAAAAGTATTTGTGGAAATCAAAAGAAAAGTTAAGAAAATTACGAAAAAATTCCCAATATATGAAGATTTTCGATGGTAAAAAGGAGGCAGAAAAAATTGTTTCTAGGCTTAGGGATAAAATTAAGAAAGAGAAAATAAAGCCGAAACTAGCCGTAATCTGGGTGGGAGATAATAAATCTTCAAAAGTTTTTATCAAAAAAAAGAAAGAATTAGCCAAAAAGATAAAGGCAAAATTGGCAGTTTTCCATTTCAAAGGCAATGCGAAAGAAAAAGATATTATTGCTAAAATAGACAGATTAAATAAAGATTTCTCTACTCACGGAATAATAATTCAATTACCTTTGCCCAAGAAAATTAATACAGAAAATATAATAAAAAGAGTTTCTCTCCAAAAAGACGTAGATGGATTTCATCCTAAAAATAGAGCATTGTTAAAAAAAGGAGAACCTTATTTTTATCCAGTTATTCCTTCAATCATTTATTCTATTCTCCAGAAGAATTCAAAAAGAAAAATAATAGCATTGGTTAATTCTGATATTTTTGGAAAAACCTTAAGAGATTTTTTAAATAGAAAGAATATAAATATAAGTTATTTTTCAAAGAAAAGCATTTTGCCCAATTTTAAAAAAACTGATGTTGTTATATCTATTAAAGGAATCCCAGGTTTAATTAGGGCTAACATGATTAAAAAGGGAGTGGTTTTAATAGACGGCGGAAATACTCTTTTAAATAAAAAAGTTGTTGGAGACGTAGATAGAAAAAGTGTAGGAAATAAACCATCATTCTTAACTCCTGTCCCAGGAGGACTTGGTCCGATAAGTGTCGCATTATTATTTGATAATTTATACTTAGCCTTTAAAAAATATGGAAGTCGCTAAAATAATAGACCAAACATTTTTAAAGAAAGAAGCTACAGAAGAAGAGATTAAAAGAATAGCTCAACAGACAAAAGAATATGGATTCAGGGGTTTTTGTGTTTTCCCAAAATATACTAAAACGGCAAAAGAAGTTTTATCGGGGACTGATATTAAAGTCACCACCTTAATAGACGAACCTACAGGAGACGGTTCGCACCAAGAAAGGATGAAAGCCGTGAATATGGCTAAGGATAACGGGTCAGATGAAATAGATGTTGTGATGCAGATAGATAAATTTAAAAATGGAAAATATGACGAAGTATTGGCTGACTTGAAAGAAATATGCAAGGTTTTGCCGACAAAAGTAATAATAGGATCAGGATATTTAACAGATGAAGAAATTAAAAAAGCTTCTCAGATTGTTAAAGAGTCCGGGGCAATATGCGTTAAAACAGCAACTATTTCAGACCCCTTAGACCATTCGGAATTAACAGAAAAAGCCAAGCATGTAAGGATAATGAGAGAATCAGCCCCGGGATTATTGGTAAAAGCAGCAGGTAGCATAAAGAAAATTGCTGACTTGGAAATGATGGTAGATGCTGGAGCAGATATAATTGGTACCAGCTCAGGAGTTGAAATAGTTAATGAGTCAAAAGGGTTAGAATTAAAACAGTCCAATGACGACAGAATAATAGAATAACATGCCGTATAAGCCAACCATAGGTTTAGAAATACATACTGAATTAAAGACCAAAACTAAAATGTTTTGTTCTTGTTTAAATGATGCCGAAGAAAAAAATCCAAACACTAATGTCTGTCCTATTTGTATGGGCCATCCAGGCACCTTGCCCGTGATTAATAAAGAGGCGATTAAGAGTGTTATAAAAACTGGATTAGCCTTAAATTGTGAAATTCCTAACTATTCTAAATTCGACAGAAAAAACTATTTTTATCCTGATTTGCCTAAGGGTTATCAGATTAGTCAGTATGATAAACCTCTTTGTCAAACAGGGTTTTTAAACATAAACGGAAAGAAAATAATAATTACTAGAATTCATTTGGAAGAAGATACTGGAAGATTAGTTCATCCTCAGGGAGAAGATTATTCTTTGGTTGATTTTAATAGAGCCGGGATTCCTTTAATGGAATTGGTTACTGAGCCGGATATTAATTCTGTCCTAGAAGCTAAGAGATTTGCTGAAGAATTGCAGCTTATCCTTAGATATTTGGGCGTGTCAAATGCCGACATGGAAAAAGGACAAATGAGAGTAGAAGCTAATATCTCTCTTAGTAAGGACAGCAAATTAGGAACAAAAGTAGAGATTAAGAATTTAAATTCTTTTAGAGCAGTAGAAAGGGGAATTGATTATGAAATAGGAAGACAAAAAGAATTATTAGAAAAAGGAGAGAAAATCGTCCAAGAAACCCGAGGTTGGGATGATGTTAAAAACAAGACCTTTTCGCAAAGGGAAAAAGAAGAAGCTCATGATTATAGATATTTTCCAGAGCCTGATTTACCTCCTCTAAACCATACAAATAATTTTATAAAAGAGATTAAAGCTGAAATATTTGAATTACCTCAACAAAAGAGAGAAAGATTTAAGAAAGAATATTCTTTGGGAGAAAAAGAAATAGAAGTTTTACTTAGAAATAAAAAATTGTGTGATTATTTCGAAAAAGTAATTTCTGAATTGGCGAGTTGGATGGTTAGTTTAGAAGGGGAGAAGTCTTTAAGTGGGGATAAATTTTTTAAACTAATAAAACTTTGCGCTAATTATCTAATAACAGACCTCCAGGGATTATTAGGTAAAATTTCGTTAGATAGCAGTAAATTTTTGATAACTCCAGAGAATTTTGCAGAATTTGTTATTCTTATTTATAAAGAAGAAATTTCCAGTAAAATAGCTAAAATAATCTTGGTGGATATGTTGAAAACGGGAGCTGATCCATCTAATATTATTAAAGAAAGGGGATTGGCGCAGATTAGCGATGTTTCTGAAATAGAAAATATTATAAATGATATCATATCCGCTAATCCCAGAGTTGTAGAAGATTATAAAAAAGGAAAAGAAAATGCTCTTCAATATTTAATAGGGCAGATTATGGCTAAAACTAGAGGTAAGGCCAACCCAAAAATAATAAAAGAGGTTTTGAACAGTTTATTGACAAAAGTAAAATAAATTGTATAATATCTTAAGAGAGATAAGTTTTTATCTTTATGGGAGGTTTTTAATGTTCTTTGGTGAATATTTTTTCAGTGGAAGAAGGTTAGCTATTTCGCATAAGTTTGGGTTGCCGATTGGGACGACGGTCGCGATTAGAAAAGGTCCTGGTAGAACCCTAACTTTATTTCCTAATCCCGCTGACCAAAAAGGGGGGTGCCTAATAACAATTGGCACAGGTGGGAGGATTTCCATTCCATTTCCTCTTCAAAGATATGCCGAGATTGAAAACGGAGGGACAATTCTCGGTTGCTATTCCTTTTTAGAGATTTTAAGCAGAGAAAGATGGAAGAGGAAAAAAGAAGAAAGCGAATGCGAAAGGGAAGAAGCCCTGAGTGCTTTGCACATTAGGCGACAACAAAATGGGAGCGGTTAAAATACTTTATGTATTGTCCGCCCCTTTTTATTTGCTCTATTGACAAAATAATATACTGTAGTATAATATATTATATTGAGGAGGTGAGAAAATAAATGAACGTTAATGAAATCACTATAGGAATGTCTGTCCACGACTTGGATAGAAATCTTCAAGGGATGAGTACGAAAGCATTCGTCCATGGAGGTAAGTTCTACGGTCAGATAGACAATGGCTTTAGAAAGCAACATTCCGATACTCATTGTTCAATCATTGTCCCAGATCAGCGGATTCCGTTATATCCGCCAACCAGAGCCAAAGTAGGTTTCTAGGTTGTCCAGAGTGGACGACAAAGGCGGGAAGTCGCAAATGTATTTACAAATGTAACTTCCCGCTCTTCTTATTCTATAAATTTTTTAACTATTTTTTCAGCATCATGCTGTTTTTTTATCCAGCAGATGCGTTTATCTCTCTTAAACCAAGTCATCTGACGTTTGGAGTAATTATTTAGTTCTATTAGAGATTTTTCTATAAATTCTTTCTCGGTAATTTTCTTATGCAGATATTGACTGGCGGTTCTATAATGAACACCGAATTCTTCAATTCTTTTCCAAGACAATCCTAATTTTTTTAAGCTCAAAACTTCTTTTAAAAATCCTAACTTTAACCATTCAAAAAACCTTTTTTTAATAAGTTGTTCTAATTCCTTTTTCTTTTTCTTAACCCCGATTATTAAGAATGGATAGGGCAGGGGATTTTTTTTTAATTCAGGGACGGGTTTTTTTGTTTTTATCACTATTTCTAAGGCTCTGATTAACCTTCTTCTGTTGTCTTTGTCTATTATTTCAGCTCTCTTTTTATCTAATTTTTTAAGTCTTTTAAACAGTTCTTCTGTAGTTAGTTTTTCTAAATTTCTTCTTAATTTTTGGTCTGGTTTCACTTCGGGGACACTTACACCGTCAATAATTGCTTGTATGTATAAACCTGTTCCTCCACAAAGTATTGGAAGTTTGTTCTTTTCTTGTATTTTTTTAATTGTTTTTAGGGCCAATTTTCTATATTGGGCGACACTAAATCTTGTTTTAGGATCAGCTATATCCAAAAGATAGTGGGGGACACCGAGCATTTCTTTCTTTGTTATTTTACCAGTCCCAATGTCCATTTTTTTATATACTTGTCTAGAATCAGCGGATATTACTTCTCCCTTAAAATTTTTGGCTAATTTTATAGCTAAAAATGATTTCCCTGATGCAGTTGGTCCGACTATGGTTATTAATTTTTTATTCATGTATATTTGCTATTTTTATTAAGGACTGTTCCCTTTCCTTTTTTTCTTTGAACGGAACGCCATCTTTTAAATTAAAAGAAACTGTTCCTTCTCTCGGAGAATATTTATTAATGTAAGCTATGTTAAATTTTATTTCTTTGAACAGTTTTTCGGTGTTCTTGAATTGTTTTTTTGTTTCTCCAGGGAATCCCACTATTACGTCCGTGGATAGATTTATATCAGGCATAGCTTTTCTTATCTTTTTAACTAAATCTTTGTAATTCTTTACGGTATATGGCCTATTCATTTTTTTAAGAATAATATTGTCTCCTGATTGCACGGGAAGATTTAAATATCTGGAAAAATGTTTTGATTCAGCTAAAGTTTTAATTAATTCATCGGAGAAGTTTTTAGGGTGGGGAGACATAAAGAATATTTTAAATTTTCCTGGAATTTCATCTATTAACCTAAATAGTTTTGAAAAGTTTATTTTTTTGTCTTTAGAAGATTTGTAATCATTAACATTTTGTCCCAATAGCCAGATTTCTTTAACTCCCTTTTTTACCGCTCTTTTAATTTCTTCTAGTATTTTTTTATGATCCCTGCAGATTAATTTACCTCTAGTGTAGGGGACAACGCAATAAGAACAGAAATTATTGCAACCGTTAGAAATAGGAATATAGGCAATTTTGGAAGAATAGTATTCTGGGGGACAGTTGAAATCTTTGTCTTGTTCCCAAATAGAATCAAACCCCTCTTTTAGTTTTTTTAAATCTTTTTTTAATACACATCCAGTAAGAATCGTTTTTATTTTCTTCTTCTTTTTTATCTTTTTAAACTTTTGGATTAGACCGAATATTCTGTCCACAGCAGGCTGTCTTACAGAACACATATTCACCACGATTAAATCTGCCTCATTAATATTTTGGGCCGATTTGTATTTCTTTCTTTCTAATCCAGAGGCTATTCTCTTTGAGTCCGCCTTATTCATCTGGCATCCGTACGTAATGATGTGGTACTTCATAAACCAAGTTTTTATTTATAAAAATGCAGATTGAAATGAAGCGTTAGCTTCATTAAGCATAATACCGAGCTCTCATTTACCTCCCTATTTTAACAATAAAAATAACTGTTTTCAACTAAAAACCCCATATGTGGCTGGGGATTTTAGTTTTCAAAAAAGAGAGATTAACGATTTAGAATCCCTTTTATCGGTTCAATCAATTGTTTCTGGAAAAAATTGTTTTCGGCTTTTTCCATTTCTCTTTCTTGTTCCATATTTAAAGTATTATCATCTTCATTTTTTTCCATTTCTCGTTCTTGTTCACGTTCTTGGACCCGTTCGCAAATTCCTTCATAAGCAACATTAACACCGGATGCATTAGCAAAACATTTATTACTGTAGGTTTTTCCATTTTTTCCGCAAACTGGCGCCCAAAGTAATGTGCAGGCAGTGTTTTGGGAAGAGTTGGTTTCTGCTAGAGTAATGCATTCAAAATCAGTTATACAGCCATCATCGTCTCTATCTACAACAATTCTGCCGTTGGCACAGAAATTAGATGTTGGTTTTTCTATTTCTTTACACTCGGCTGTTTGAACGCGTTCCCTTACTTGCTCTATAATTCTTTCTCTTGAGTCCAGAAGCATTTCTTTAATGGCTGGAATATTTTCTTTCAAGCTGTCCAATATCTCCAATTGTTTTTCCTTGTCTCCCGAAGAATTTTCAATGTATTCTTGAAATTTTTCTCTTTGTTGGACGGATAAAGTTTCAAGTTTTTCCTTTAAGGCGTTCATTGTTGATTCTTGAACGTTGCGGATTGCGTTTTTTGCTTGTTCAGGAACTTTTTCTATAAGTCTCCCGAGGACTTCCAGATTTTTGAATCCTTGAAAATCGCTTCCTTCAATCTCTTTAAGGTTCTTTTCCAGTCTCTCCTGTATTCTTTCTGTATTGGCATTTTCCAATCTTGTCATGACTTCTCCAAAGTTTTCAAGTTGTTTCTCTTTAATTTCCCTTATTTTTTCCATGGCCTCTTCTGGAACTTGATTTTCTAGTCTTTGGATTATTCTTTGGTGAAGAATTTGTTTCTGAACAAATTTATCCAAGAATTTACCCGTCTCTTCATCGGCTTCAGTTTGGGTTCTTTCTTGTATTTTAGCAGCTATTTGCTGCATATCGCCTAATTCTTTCTGATAGTTTCGGAGAGCAGTTTTAATTCTTTCTTGATTGGCATTTTGCTCTACCATTTTTTGGAGCTCTATTATTTTTTCATTACTGAATTTTTCTTTGAGTTCTAGTTTCTTAATTTGGTTGAAAGTAAAGAAACTTTGTATCCCTCTGCCCATTTCTTTTAAAAAATAGAAAGGGTTATCGGGCAAAAGACTAGGCTCTTCGATTCCCAGGTCTTCTGCAGTTATGGTTTCGTCTAAAGATAGTTCTTCAGATGCCGCTGATTCTTCTTGGGCTAAAGTTAATCCAGCTCCCAAAAGAAAAGAAATTGCAAACAATGTTATTGATATTTTCTTAAATGTCATAGTTTTTTGATTATTTAATTAATTTTCCGACCTTTCTATCTTCAATAAATATTAAATTTATCTCGATTATTAATGTATTTCTTCTTTTTTCTCTTTTAAAAATGCTCTCCATTGTTCTAGGAATTCCACGAATTTTTGGAAGGGCATATCGATAAAGAAGTTGATCAAAACCACTATTATATTATACCTTGTCCATTGACCAGAAAGCCATCTCCCCATTCTTATTATAGGCAAGGAAAAGAGATCAATAAAGAATACCAGGAAGGATTCTTTTCTTTCTATTATTTCTAATTCTTTGGATCTTTCCCTTATTTTAACTCCGGCAAAAGATATTAAAGCGATGAAGACTAAAAATATTATTATAGACAATACTCCAAAGTTTAAATAATTAAGCCCCCATATTATTAATCCGAAAGAAAGAACAAATGTGGATAGGTAAAGTATGGTTATAATGCTATTCATGAGCCATCCTCTTTTAGGATTTGGTTTTATCGTATAAACATCTTTTTCTTTTCTCTCGTAGGCCGTCTTTATGGTTTCTATTATCACTTGTTGGAGATTTTCTTTTTGTGGGGGTCTTATTGTTAGCACTAAAAAGAACATGAGGGTGGGAGGAATTATTATGTTTAACCCTAAGACAACATAATCAAATTGCCCAGTAACATATTTATCAAACGGTATCTCAAAGGCTAAAGCCAGTAAAGCTTTAGTAATAAAAATAGACAGAGTAGCGTAAAAAGCCGCTCTCTTAACTCTAGAACGGGAAGCTTTAAGTCTTTTGTTGTAAGCTTCAGTAATCTTATTTTCAAAAGTGTTGGCATCAGATATTTTTTGAAAAGCCTCCATCGGGCTTTCTGATATGACGTCTCCAAGTATTAAATAGGGAGTATCGTATCTTTCGCATATCTTGTAGAATTTCTTTGACATCGGATGTTTTAATATTTTTTCAATTTCGTTCCATAGGAAATATATATTTTTAACTGATTCTTGAATAAGTAAATCTTTATCGCTTAAAGTATTCCAGTTAGGATATTTTCTTTTTAATAAATTATAACTGATAATTGAAGCATCCAATTTGAACAAAGCTTTTTGGACAGCCACATAAACTTGGGTATTTTTTTCTTCCTCCGTCATTCCTCCGACAACAAAATTTCCCTCTTTTACTTCTATTTTACTTCCCATTAATTCGGCCATATAATCTATCAAAGCTTTTTCTCTGATTGGGGGTGAAAGAATTTCCTCCAACTCGCAAGCCGCTATGGAGAGCAACCAATCAAATATTCTTACTTTTTGCTTTTCTTTTTCAGTACCGGATTCGTTTTGCAGTATATACAGATATTTATCAAGAGATTTTTTAACTTCTTCTATTTTTGATTCGTTTATCTTATCGTTTGGAAAGTGTCCTCCTCTTATTAGTTCTAAAACCAAAGGGCCAGCTATGTCTTTTCCATTCTTCTCAACGAGCAATCTTCTTTTTAATATTCTTTCTATAGCAGCCCTTCTCATTAAATGTTCTTCTCTCCAATCTACAACTTCTCTTATTTTCTCGTAAAATATCGCCAAAGCTGAAATTGCTTCATCCACATGAATTGTGGAAGGAGCTGTTTTAGTCTGGGTTGATTGATACCAGGTTTGGAATTTTCTAATTAAACTTTGTGTTTGTTGAGATAATTCTGCCATTTTATTTTTTATAATTTTTTATAGCTTCTAAATAAAGCTTAAATATTCTTTTTTCTTCTGGACTAAATATTGGATCCTTATTGTTATTTATTTGATCTTCATTTTCGAATATTTTATTTCCTATTGTTATTTTTTTCTCTTTTAATTCTCTATCACCAATTATAAAGAAATACGGAGTATTTAGATGATGAAAATGTTTCTTTTCAAAATTTATTTTTGCTTCAGCAATCATTCTAATATTTTTTAATTCGAATAATTCATCAATTTTTATTTCATCTTCGAAATTTTTCATTCTTATCTGAGTTTTTAATGTTTCATAAATATATTTGGCTAAATCTTTGTGTTGTTTTTCTTTTGGAGCAAGACCAAGTTGGATTGGAGCTAACCAGGCAGGCCACTTAGATAAAATTTCTCCATGATGTTCTAACAATATTCCAATGAATCTTTCTAGAGATCCCAAAATGGCCCTATGAATTAAAATTGGTCTTTGTTTCTTCCCATTTTGATTAATATAATTAATATCAAAACGTTCTGGTAGATTAAAATCAACTTGGATGGTTGTGCATTGCCACAGCCTGCCTATTGAATCTTTAATTTTAATATCAATTTTAGGTCCATAAAAAGCACCTCCACCAGCATCAATTTGGTATTTCATATTTGATTTTTCTAAAGCGTATTTTAATGCAGTTTCTGCTTTTTCCCACATTCTTGGTTTGCCAACATATTTGTCTGGTTTTGTGGAAAGATAAATATCAAATTCTTCAAATCCAAAAATTCTTAATATTTTATTAGTTAATTTTATTGTTTTAGCTAATTCTTCAGCTAATTGTTCTTCAGAGCAGAAAATGTGCGCATCGTCTTGAGTGAATCCACGAACTCTTATTAGTCCATGAAGTGTTCCAGATTTTTCATATCTGTAAACAGTTCCCATTTCTGCGAAACGAATAGGTAGATTTTTATAGCTTCTTAATTCTGTTTTATAAATAGCAATATGGAAGGGGCAATTCATTGGTTTTATCTGATAGTCATCTTTTTCTCTTTTATCCAAATCCTTCATTCTCATTGGTGGCATCATATTTTCTTTGTAGAAGTCTGAATGTCCAGAAATTCTCCAAAGATTTAATTTAGCTATATGAGGGGTTTCTACAAGCTGATACCCGTCTTTTAAACATTCTTCTATAATACGATCCATTATTGCTTTTTTTAGTGATGCTCCCTTTGGGTGCCACAAAATAAGTCCTGGTCCCACGTTTTCATCTATATGGAATAAATCCATTGTTTGGCCCAAAATTCTATGGTCTCTTTTTTCTGCTTCTTCTTGTAATTTTATGTAACTATCAAGTTCTTTTTTTGTAGAAAAAGCTAATCCATAAATTCTGGTTAGCATTTGGTTTTTTTCTGATCCTTTCCAGTAAGCCCCTGCTGTTTTTTCAAGCTCGAAAGCATCTGGATTTATTTCTTTTGTAGATTTTAAATGAGGTCCTTTACACAAATCAACAAAAGTTCCGCTTTCATATATTGTTGCTGTTTTTCCCGGTAATTCAGCTATTAAATCTAATTTGTAAGGTTGGTCTTTAAAAAGTTTTCTAGCTTCTGTTTTAGTGATATTTTTTTTATTGAAAACAAAATTTTGTTTTATCAGTTCTTTCATTTTCTTTTCTATTTTAGGAAGGTCTTGTATCGAGATATTATTTTTAAATTCAAAATCGTAATAGAATCCGTTTTCTATTGCGGGGCCAATACCGAACTTAACTCCAGGATAAAGTTCTTTTATGGCATGGGCCAATATGTGTGATAAAGAATGTCTTAAGATTTCTTCTTTCATGTTTTTATGTTTCTATTATTTCTTCCACGTCTTCGCAAATTAATTTTAATATTCCGTCTTTGGAATCAATTCTTCCAGAAACCATGACTATTTTGTTTTCTTGGAAGGCAGTCGGTTTTCTTTCAATAATCCCTGGAAAGACTACAACTTCTATTTTATCGGTCAAGTCTTCAAGGTTAACGAAAAGCATTGGTTTGCCGGTTTTGGTTATTATTTTCTTTATTTTAGAAATTATCCCTCCTATTTTAACTTTTTGCCTGGTCGTTGTTGAGAGGCTTGATATTGCAGTAGACTTTTTATCCAATAATTTTTTAAAGCCTCTTAGGGGGTGGCTACTAACAAATAATCCCAATAAATCCTTCTCCCAAGCTAACATTTCTTTTTCTGTGGCAGGTTTGGCGTCTTCTAGCCTGATAGAAGAGTTTATCTTCATCTCATCGAAAAGTCCAGTTTGTCCATTATCTTTGCTTTTTTGGTTTTCTCTGGCGTATTCTAGAAGTCTCTCCATATTAACCAGCACTTTATTCCGTTCCTCCATCTTATCAAAAGCGCCGGATTTTATTAAGCTTTCTAAAGACTTTTTGTTCAGATCCTTGCTATTTACTCTGGAGACGAAATTCTCAATAGATTCGTAAACACCATTAGCTTTTCTTTCTTCCACTATGGTCTCCACAATTCCAGACCCCACATTTTTAATCGCTGACAGTCCGAATCTAACCTGGTTTTTCTTGGGGACAACGCTGAAAAAGGTAAAACTTTCGTTAACGTCCGGAGGTAATACTTCCAAACCCATTTTTTTACATTCTTGGATCAGTACGGATATTCTGTCTATATCATTCCTTTCAGAAGTTAATAAGGATGCCATGAATTCAGCAGGGAAGTGAGTTTTTAAATAAGCTGTCTGGTAAGCAATAGTAGCATAAGCTGCAGCATGGGATCTATTGAATGAATAACTGGCAAAAGGCTCTATCCAGTTCCAGATTTGTTTTGCCACGTTTTCACTTACGTCGTTTTTCTTCATCCCGGAAATAAACTTTTCTTTTTGATCCATTAAAAGTTTTTTAATTTTTTTTCCGATAGCTTTTCTCAATATATCAGCTTCTGCCAAAGTAAAGCCTGCTAATTCCTGGGCTATTTTCATTATTTGTTCTTGGTAAATTGCAATTCCCTGGGTTTTTTCAAGAATAGATTTTAGTTTTGGGTGCAAATAGGTAACGGGCTGTTTTTTGTTCTTTCTGGCAATATAATCTGGGATAAGCTGCATAGGGCCTGGTCGGTAAAGAGCGACCATGGCAATTATATCTTCAAAATCGTTTGGTTTTAATTGTTTTAAATATCTTTGCATACCACCAGATTCCAATTGAAACACGCCAATTGTATCTCCTTTTTGAAGCATTTTATAAGTATTTTTATCGTTGGGAGGAAGTTTTTCAATATCTACGTTAAACCCTTGGACTTTGTATATTCTGGCTAAGGTATCTTCTATAATAGTTAAGTTTTTTAATCCCAAAAAATCCATTTTTAAAAGCCCCAAGTCTTCAATAGAATGCATTTCATACTGGGTCACAATGGCATTGTCATCTTGAGTTGGGTGCTGAAGAGGCACTACCTCATCTAGGGGAGTATTGGATATTACAACTCCGCAAGCATGGGTGGAAGCATGTCTGGCTACTCCTTCCAGTTTTTTAGCAAAATCAATAAGTGTTCTGGCTTGTTCGTCTGATTGATAGAGTTCTTTGAATTCTGGAACGGATTTCATTGTTTGATCTAAAGACATTCCAAAAGGAATCATTTTAGCTATCTGGTCGCAATAAGAATAGGTGTAGGCCAAAGCTCTTCCTACGTCTCTTATAGCGGCTCTGGCTGCCATAGTTCCGAAGGTTATTATCTGGGCCACTTTATCTCTTCCGTATTTTTCTGCAACGTACTGGATAACTTCATCTCTCCTTCTATCAGTGAAATCCAAATCAATATCTGGCATCGATATTCTGTCTGGGTTTAAAAATCTTTCAAAGAGGAGATTGTATTTTAAAGGGTCAATATTTGTGATTCCAATAAGGTAGGCGACCAAAGATCCTCCGACAGAACCTCTTCCCGGTCCCACAACGATCCTGTTCTGCTTTGCCCAGTTTACGAAATCCTGGACTATTAGAAAGTAGGAAGAGAATCCTGTTTGATTTATAACGGATAATTCGTAGTCCAGTCTTTCTTTAACCTCTTTATCCGGATTTTTATCATAACGTTTTTCAATTCCCTGGTAACAAAGTTCTTCTAAATATTTTTCTGGGGTTTGTCCATCAGGAGTTTTAAATAGCGGAAGTTTTGTAACTCCTAATTCTATTTGCAAGTCGCACATGTCTACTATTTTTTGGGTGTTCTCTATGGCTTCCGGGAATTCTTTAAAAAGCTCTATCATATCTTCAGGACTTTTCATCGAAAAATCATCCGTAGTTAGACTGAGTCTTTCTGGGTCGTTTGGATCAGACCCAGTATTAATAAGCATTAAAATGTCTTGGGCTTGGGCATCTTCTTTTTTCAAATAATGGATGTCGTTGGTGGCTACCAAAGGTATTCCGTGTTTTTTGGATATTATTTGCATTCCCTCGTTGGCTTTTTTCTGTTCTGGAGAATTAGGATGGATTTGCATGTCCAAATAAAAATTACCGCTTCCGAAAATTTCCTGGTATTTTAATGCGGCTTTTTCCGCTTCCGCCATTTTGTTAGCTAATATCAATCTTGGAATTTTACCAGCCAGACAGGCGGATAATCCTATCAATCCTTCCGAGTATTTTTCCAGCAATTCTTCGTCTATCCTTGGCTTATAATAAAAACCCTCGAGGTGGGCTTTAGTTATTAGTTTAACCAGGTTTTTGTATCCTGTTTCGTTCTTGGCCAGTAATAATATATGGTATCTTTTGTCGTCTACGTTCGGACGTTTGTCCGTCATTTTGTCTAAGCTCTGGTATATTTCGCATCCTATTATAGGTTTTATTCCTTTTTCCTTGGCTTTTTTATAAAACTCTATGGCTCCATATATGTTTCCGTGGTCGGTCAGGGCTAGGGCTTCCATACCTAATTCTTTTGCTCTATCCAAAAGTTCGTCTATTTTAGCTAAACCATCCAAGAGGGAGTAGTGGCTGTGGACGTGTAAATGAGTAAACTTCATAGTATTATGTAAGTATAGTATGCGACAATCAATTTTTCAAGAAGAGAAAAAAATAAGAAAATTAGGGTTTAAAAAAGTAATTGGATTGGATGAAGCTGGAAGAGGGCCTTTGGCAGGTCCAGTGGTTGCTGCTGCAGTAATGGTGAAAACCCACAAACAGAAAATGTTTTTCCCCGGAATTAACGATTCAAAAAAAATGAATCCAAAAAATAGGGAAAAGATTTTTAAGCTCCTGATAAATCATTCTAATATTAAATGGGGAATTGGGAAAGTGTCAGAAAGGGTGATAGATAAAATAAATATTTTAAAAGCCACAAAATTGGCAATGAAAAGAGCGATAAAGAATATGAAAACAAAACCTGATTTTTTAATTCTGGATGGTAATTTTAAAATAGATTCTGACTTACCTCAAAAACCAATTGTTAAAGCGGATGAAAAAGTTTTTTCCTGTATGGCAGCTGGTATAATAGCTAAGGTTGTCAGAGACAGGATAATGAAAAAATATCATAGAAAGTTTCCCTTGTACGGATTCGATAAACATAAGGGCTATCCGACGAAATACCATTTTTCAATCATAAATAAGAACGGTATATGTAAAATACACAGAAAGTCTTTTTCTCTATTGAAAAAAAACCGATAATCTGATAGGATGTATTTATTATGGCAGTACCGAAACAAAAACACACAAAATCAAGACGCAATAAAAGAAGGAGCCAGATTTTTTTAAAGACTGCAACCCTTACTGTTTGTCCAAAGTGTAGAAAGCCTGTTTTACCTCATACGGTTTGCAAAAACTGCGGTTATTACAAAGGGACGGAAGCCATAGATGTAATGAAGAAATTGAGCAAAAAGGAAAAAAAGTTAAAAGAAAAAGAATTAGCTTCGAAAGAAGCGGAAGATAAAAAAGGAAAAGATTTAAATCTTCAAAATTTGTCAAAAAAATAAGAACTTTTAATATTGAAAATGTAGATGAATTTTAAATTCATCGTATACAGATTCTTAATATATGGCATCACGTCATTTATCAAGATCCATATCCATGCAGAGCCTGTATGAATGGGATTTCGGAGACAGAAAGGGGGATTTGGAAAAAATAACAGAAAAGAACGTAAAGGAATTCGGTCCTGGCCTAGGGGACCAGAGTTTAGTCTGGCAGATAATAACAGGAGTTATAAAGCATTTTCCCCAATTGAATAAGATTATCGAAAAAGCAGCTCCTGAATGGCCAATAGACCAGATTACAATTGTAGATAGGAATATTTTAAGAATAGGACTTTATGAATTGCTTTATGCCAATAAAGACGAAGTTCCTCCTAAAGTAGCTATTAATGAAGCAATAGAATTGGCGAAGTCTTTCGGGGGAGAAAGTTCAGGAAGGTTTGTTAACGGAGTATTGGGGACAGTTTATAAAGAACTCGGAAATAAAGAACCAAAAGAAGAAAAAGTCGAAGAAAATAAAAAATAATTTGTTGGATTATTACCTCGTTATCTTATTTTGCAAGGTAACCGGATAATAAACTGACAACAAAAAGTTGAAAGAGTTTAAAAATTTAGAAAAGAAACTAGGGATAAAATTCAAAAAAAAGGATCTGTTGGCCCAAGCTTTCTGTCACAGGTCTTACCTTAATGAGAATCCAGATTGTAAATTGGATAATAACGAAAGATTAGAATTCTTAGGGGATGCAGTGATAGAGCTTATAGTTACAGAATTCCTTTTTAAAAAATATCTTGATAAGCCGGAAGGAGAATTAACCAGTTGGAGAGCCTCTTTGGTCAATGCCAAAAAACTTTTAGAAATGGCTTCAAAATTAGGATTCAACGATTATTTGTTGCTTTCTAAGGGAGAGGCCAAAGAAATGGGAAAAGCCAGACAGTATATTCTAGCTAATACATTTGAATCTTTTGTCGGGGCAGCTTATTTGGACAAAGGATATAAAGTTTGCGAGCAATTCATTAAAAAACATTTATTGTCAGAGCTCCCAGAAATTATTGAGAAAGGACTGTACCGAGATAGCAAATCTTTTTTCCAAGAAAAAGCCCAGGGGAAAACAGGCATTACCCCGATATACAAAATATTAAGGGAATCCGGTCCTGATCACGCTAAACACTTTACTGTTGGCGTTTTTCTTGATAAAAAGCTGATAGCCGAAGGATCAGGCTCTTCCAAACAGGAAGCAGAGGAATCAGCCGCAAAAAAAGCATTATATAAAAAATAATATGTTAGTAATAAGATTTTTCAGAACAGGAAAAAAAAACCAACCATCTTTCAAGATAGTTGTAACGGAAAAAACAAACTCTTCTACAAGAGGTCGTTTTATCGAACAGGTCGGTACTTATAATCCAACGACGAAAGAAAAGACCTTAAATGTAGAAAGAGTCAAATATTGGATTGGAGTAGGAGCTCAGCCCTCTGAAACAGTCCACAATTTATTGGTTTCAGAAAAGGTGATAGAAGGAAAGAAAATAGACTTGCACAAAAAATCAAAGAAAGAAGCTCCGAAAGAAGAAATAAAACCAAAAGGAGAAGAAACTCCGGTAGCGGAACCTGCTAAAGAAGAACAATCTGCCGGGGAAGAAAAACCTGCAGAAGAGAAAAAACCAGAATCTGGAAAACCAACAGAAGAAGCTCTGGCAGAGAAACCTACTAAACTAACGGAAAAAAAGCAACCCGAAGAAGTTCTTCAAGAAGAATCAAAGCCGGAAAAAAAATCTGAGAAAACTCTAAAAACTGAATAAACTTTCTCCCATTGACAAATTAGAAATATACGATATAATAAAGTCATAAAAGAGGAGAGAATCTTTTTAAAAATATGACCAGACGGTTCTCTCTAAGAGACCGCCTGTTTGTTTATAAAAAAACCGAGCGTTAGCTCGTTAAAATATATATATTATTTTAAAGGAAGGAGGTCACGAGCATGCATAATTCTGTGAAGAAGAGACCATTGTGCGAGCTCACGGCCTGGGCGAATCCTTTGCTAGATATAGATGAAGGGCGTAAAAACAATCGTAAAAAATTCATCGATATCGCAGCAAAAGAAAGTCCCAGTAAAACCTTTGAGCTAGTTGCGGCCATGGCTTATAATTACGGCTTTGGCCCTGAATTGGTCCAAAAGGTGGCCCGAGCTGCACGCTGGCTGGCTATTATCCTTAGGGATTACGGTCAGGCAGAATTTGACAAGCTTACAGAAGGAAAAAGGTAATCTAGTTCACGTCCACAGAGAATCTGGATTTATCTCTACGGACACGAAAGGAGTATAATGAGAGGGTTACGTAAGGGAGAAAAAGAAAATCTCAGAAAGTCCATGGAAATATTAAAGAAAAGCAATATTGTAGCTTTTAGTCCTGATGGTCGCCCAATATCCAGGCGGGAAATGGAAGAAATCATAAAAGAAGATCCTCACAAGAGATGGGATAATTGTGGAACACAACTTTAATCCCTGAATCCTTCCTAGGGAAACTGATTTTCTAATTACCTCAGTTTCCCTCCACCCCTTAATCTGTAAACGATTTATGGGTTAAGGAGTGTAATTAAGAATTTACAATACAAAAGGAGGTTGGTAATGACTACGTTTGAAGTCAACCAAGAAGCGGTTAAATTGGCTAACGAATTGTTAGGAATAGGCAGAATATACATCGGAATTTCTAGATTTTCTCTTCTTAGTTTTTCCAAAAAAATGGGAAAACTAAAGAATGGAGAAATTCATGCTGGAGATATGATATTGCCTTTAATTTCTAAACTGCGTAAAAAAATACGCAACTCCGAAAGACTTCATGATATGGATAAAGATCGCTATCTTTTCATTATTGAGAGGATAGAAAGAGAGTATTATCAATCTCTCAGCACCAAACATTTAGTCAATCAGGGGAGGGGAATTTAAAAATAATAATCCTCCCCTCCAACCACTTGCCAAGGAAAAAGATATATTCTCTCCTCTTTCCTTGGTAGCTGGTTGGCATTGACACAGCATTGTAATTTTTCTAAAATATTGAGTGTAGTAGCTCTTAGGTTCTCCTAAGTTTGAGGGAATCCTGAAAGGTCGCAGCTACTTAGATAGACTAAACTAGCAGAATATTATGGCAGATAAAACACCTACTGATCAAGAACTGTTAGAGTACATTGTGAAAGCTTTAGTCGATCATCCTGAAGATGTCAAAGTTGACCGCAAGGTTGACGAAATGGGAGTTTTACTGACTTTGAAGGTAAATTCCGAAGACATGGGTCAGATAATCGGAAGAGCTGGATCAACCGCCAGATCTATTAGAAATTTGGTGCGAATCTCAGGTCTTAAGAATCACGCTAGAGTGAACTTAAAGATTGAAGAGCCCGAAGGCGGAAGAGGACCAAGAATTCAAAGACCCGCCGAAGGCGCAGAAAGTCTTGATGACTTAAAACTCTAAAAATATTAGTTGACACACCAAACTTCCAAAGGAAGTGTAGGTGAAAAAGAGGATTTGTCCTCTTTGACTAAGAGAAAGACAGTGTTATCATTAATGAAACACTGTTTTTCTTTGCCGATTTTGTTCAAAAAAGGAGGCGAGAAAAGAGATATTCCTCTTTGACTATGTTGAAATTCGACATAATTACAATTTTCCCCAAGATATTTGATTCTTATTTAAAAGAGACGTTTATTAAAAAATCCCAGGATAAGAAATTGATCAAAATAAACGTTCATAATCTTAGGGATTATACAAAAGATAAGCATAAAAAGGTGGATGAAAAACCTTTTGGTGGAGGATTGGGCATGGTTTTGAAAGTAGAACCTATTTTTAGAGCTGTTAAAAAGATTAAAAAAGGAAATAAATCTAAAGTAATATTATTTACCCCAAGAGGGAAAGAGTTTAACCAAAAAACAGCTTATGAATTATCTGAATACAGTCAATTAATAATGATTTGCGGAAGGTATGAAGGAGTGGATGAAAGAGTGGCAAAACATATAGCAGATATTGAATTGTCCATTGGGAAGTATGATCTAATGGGAGGAGAACTGCCTGCCATGGTATTAATGGAAACTGTTACAAGATTAATCCCAGAAGCCATAGGGAAAGACAAGTTTTTGAAGGAAAGGATAACTAAAAACAAGGGCTTTATGGAATATCCTCAATATACTAGGCCAGAAGTGTTTGAACCTAAAAAGGGGACTAAATGGAAAACGCCAAAAGAGCTCATTTCTGGCAATCATAAAGAGATAGAAAAATGGAGAGAAAAGAGGGGTAAAGAGATTTGAAAAATAACTAAAAATAGTATAGAATATCAATGTTGGGCAGATGGCAGAGCGGTCAAATGCATCAGACTGTAAATCTGACGACTTCGGTCTACGGGGGTTCGAATCCCTCTCTGCCCACATAAGTTTTTTAATATCTTTTGATATTCCAAAAATTATTAGGTAGATGAAGGTGAGAATCACCGCTCGGGAGGAAGGGGGTTAGAATGCCGAGCTGGTTCAGCGAGGCGAGAGATGATGATTACCTCATCGAACACCTCTCTGCCCACAAGTCAGCCAGAGTAGTTCAGTGGTAGAACGCTTTCTTGGTAAGAAAGAGGTCATGGGTCCAATTCCCATCTCTGGCTCAGTAAAGATAATTTATCAGAAAAACATATGGCAACAAAAAAGAAACCTTATATAAAAATGCAGTGTGCGGAATGCAAAAGAGTCAATTATTTCACTTCTAAATCTAAAAAAATAGTGGAGGAAAAATTAGAGTTGAAAAAATTCTGTAAGTGGTGCAGAAAACACACTGTGCATAAAGAAGGGAAGAAATAAGAAAAACGGGGGTGTAGTGAAATGGCTATCATTCAAATCTCCAAAATTTGCGTTCTAGGTTCGAATCCTAGCACCCCCGCAAAATTATGAAAAAATTCCGATTAAGAGAACAAAAGATTTTATACGGCATTCCAATTGCTATTTTTTCCTTTGAAATATATTTAGGAATACTTATAGGTTATTTTATGGCCAATTTTTGTTCTCCAAGAATAAACTCATTAGTCTTTAATATAGGATCCTACAAGCTTCATTTGCATCATTGGATGTTAGGTTTAGCCGGTCTAATTCTTGTTGTTAATTTGAATTTTTCTTCCTTGCCTTTATATTTTTCTTCGGGATTTTGTGGGGGATTAATTTTTCAAGGCGTATCTTGTTATAAAGATTGGAATAAAATATTAGTTAAAAATATTAATAACACAATATGAAGAAAAAAATAATCATTGCGACAATAATAATTTTGGCCGTTATTATTATTTTTCAAATATTTTCAGGTAACGGGAAAGAAGAATTTAAGACCGTGAAAGTTGAAAGAGGGGACGTGTTTAGCGAGGTGACGGAAACCGGACAAGTCCAAAAAGGAGATAAGATAAGTCTTTCTTTTAAAAACTCCGGCAAGGTCAGTGCAATTTACGTCAAAACAGGGGATGAGGTCCAAAGAGGAACTTTGTTGATGAAGCTGGACACTTCCACTTTGTCTTTACAATTAAAAGAATCTCAAGCCGTTCTTAATCTGGCTCAAGTTAAGCTGGATAAACTGATTGTCGGGCTGACTCCAGAAGAAATACAGAAATACCAAACAGCAGTAAACAACAAAGAAATAGCTTTAGATGTTGCAAAACAATCTCTTTTGAGCGCTAACGAAGATGCTTTAAACACTTTGGAAGATTCTTATTTAAAATCTTACAACGCTTATATAACGGTTGATGATATCCAGATAACTTATTTTAAAAAAATAGACCAGGAAGGAATAATTATCAGAGAGAATAAAGACAATATGCTAATAGCGCTTAATGGAATCAAATCTTCTTTGGACACGGCCAAAAATTATCTCACTCAGATAGAGATAGATACAGCTTTATCAAATATAAAGACCAGGCTTTCTGAAATAGCTTCTGCTTTGACGGAAATCAGAGGAGTTTGTGAAAGTCCCAATTATAGGAACGATGTTTCTTCCGCTGATAAAACTTCTTTGGACACCCATAGAGGATATATTAATACAGCTTTATCTAACGTGACTGATGACCAGCAGGCTGTTGCTTCAGCTAAGTTGGCCATAAATACTGCTCAAGGAAACTTGCAGGCAGCCAAGGATGATTTAGCTTTCGTAACAGCGGATCCCAGGGAAGAAGACATTAGCCTGTGTCAGAACCAGGTTGATCAGGCCCAAGCCCAAGTGGATGTCTTAAACAGCCAGATTTCAGATTCATATTTAAGAAGTCCGGTAAAAGGACAGGTAACAAAGATAATGAAAAGGGTTGGGGAATTGGCCCAGGCAGCTCTTCAAGACACAGCAGCTGTCGTATTGCCCGCAGATCCCTACAAGATAGAGGTTAACGTATATGAAGAAGATGTTGTTAATGTCGTTGTGGGAAATCCTGTAGAAATAATGCTAGTCGCTTTTCCAGATAAGCTTTTTGCTGGAAAGGTAATATCCATTGATCCTGCAGAGATAATGGTTGATGAGGTGGTTTATTACAAAACTATAATAGAGTTTGATGAAACTCCAGAAGATTTAAGGCCCGGCATGACAACTGATTTAAACATCAGAACAGACTTAAGGGAGAATGTTTTAACTTTAGACGAAGATGCTATCCAAAAAAAAGATGGGAAAACAATAGTTGAAGTTTTAAAGGAAGGAGAGGTCAAAGAAAGAGAAGTATCAATAGGTTTGAAGGGTAATAATAATTTGGTAGAAGTTATTTCTGGGCTGGAAGAAGGGGAAGAAGTAATTTTAAGGTAAAATGGCGGAAAATCCAATAATCAAATTAGAAGAAGTCTGGAAGATTTATAAATTAGGCAAAACAGAAGTAAACGCTCTTAGAGGATTAAACCTTGAAATTTCACAAGGTGATTTTGTCGCTATTATGGGTTCTTCTGGTTCTGGCAAATCAACCCTTTTGAATATGGTAGGATGTTTGGATGTTCCAACAAAAGGAAAGGTTTATTTGAAAGGAAAAGATATTTCTAGCATGTCAGAATCTCAGCTTTCTCAATTCAGGGGGAAAGTAGTTGGTTTTGTTTTCCAAGAGTTTAATCTGCTTCCGAATTTAGACGCTTTGCAAAATGTAATGCTTCCCATGATTTTTCAGGGAGTATCTTTATCGGAAAGGAAAATAAAAGCAGAAGAGATTTTGACTACGGTTGGACTGAAAGAAAGAATATTCCATCAGGCTGTAGAACTTTCAGGGGGAGAAAGGCAAAGGGTAGCGCTAGCTAGAGCTTTTTCTAACGACCCTGAAGTTATTATCGCAGACGAACCTACTGGCAACTTAGATTCAACCACTGGTAAAATGATAATGGATTATTTAACAAAGCTTCACAGGGAAAGAGGGAAAACAATGATAATTGTAACTCATGATCACAAAGTGGCTGAATATGCAAAATCAATAGTAAATATTGAAGACGGGAGAATAATTCAAAACGGAGTAAACGTATAATAGTATGGAAATAATTGGTGAATACTTTTTTATAGCTATAAGAAGCATAAAAACAAGATTTTTAAGAAGTTTGCTTACGGTTTTAGGAATCATAATGGGAGTATTTTTAATTATTGCCCTGTTTTCCATTAGTGAAGGATTGAAAACAACTATTGACCAGCAGCTTCAGTCTTTGGGCGGAGAAATGGTTATGATTATGCCGGGCTCAGAAGACGATTTATTCTCTTCGATGATATTTGGCGGAGAAATTTTACAAAAAGAAGATATTGAAGCTATCAAGAAAGCAAGATATGTGGATGAAGTTATTGGTTATTCTTTTACTGGTACGGTTGCAAGGTTTGAAGGAGAGGCTAAACAGCTTGGAATGTCTGGTTATGATCCTTGGCCGGAAGTTTTGGATATTATGGATATTTTTCAAGGATGGAGTTTATCGTCCGGAAGATGGCCACAAAAAGGGAATGAGATATTGGCTGGTAGCCGAATAGAAACAGAGATGTTTTCCAAAAAAGTAAAAGCTGGTTCTGAAATAACAATAAAAGGAAAAAGATTTATAATAACAGGAATACTTAATTCTTTGGGTAGCCAGCAAGACGATAGTATGATTTATATGGACATGGAAACTTTCCAAGATTTAACTGGAGAAAAAAGAGGGACAGCAGCTTATGCTATGGCTACTTTTGAAGATGGCATAGCGGATGCCGTAGTGGCAGCAGAAATAAAGGAAAGTTTAGCCGAGACAAGAAAAAGAAGATCTGGTACCGACGAAGCTGATTTTTCCGTTATAACTTCAGATAAAATGGGAGAAATAACAGGTGAGATTCTCGGGATTATCCAAACTGTTATCATTATTCTAGGAGGAGTGGCTGTTATTGTCGGAGGAATAGGAATTACAAACAGCATGTTCACTTCTGTCAGAGAAAGGACGAGAGAGATAGGGATAATGAAAGCCATAGGAGCCACCAATTCAGCTGTTCTTTCGATATTTTTAATAGAAGCTGGGATAATAGGAATTCTAGGAGGAGTCGGAGGTTTGATTTTAGGATCTATTACAGCTTTGTCTATAAATTATTATTCTTCTACTAACCCTTCTTTTTACTTAACCGCGACTATCGCTCCTTGGATGGTAATTTTTTCTCTGTTTTTCTCATTTTTCATAGGATGCTTGGCTGGGTTTTTTCCGGCCAAAAAAGCTTCTAGTCTAAAGCCTGTAGACGCCTTAAGAAGGTATGAGTAAGTTAGAAGTTAAAAAATATCCTGATCCGGTATTGAGGAAAAAATCAGAAGAGGTGAAAGAAATAACTCCGGAAATTAGAAAACTTATAGAAGAAATGGTTTTGGTTTTGGAGAAAGACAAAGGAGTTGGTTTGGCCGCTCCTCAAGTAGGTGTTTCCAAAAGAATAATAGTGTTTGAAACAGGAGAAGGAGTTACGGTTTTAATAAATCCCCAAATAGTCAAAAAAGGAAAAAAGCAATTTATGGATATGGAAGGATGTCTTAGTTTTCCTAATATTTGGGTCAAGATTAAAAGACCAGAAAGAATAGAAATAGAAGCCCAGGATTTGTTGGGAAGGAAAATACAAATGGGAGCTTCTATGATGGTTTCCAGAGTATTGCAGCACGAATTGGATCACCTAGACGGTATACTTTTCATAGATAAGATTAATTTTATGGAGAAGTTAAAGATTAGGGATAAACTGAATAAATTAAAAAATAAATATGACTCTAATCGAAAATCTGATAAGTGAAGGATGGCTCAAGGATCCCAGAATAATTAAAGCTTTCAAGGAGATAGAAAGAAAAGATTTTTTGTCGGAAGATTTTAAGGATGCATCAGAATTGAATACAGCTTTACCTATTGGTTTTGAACAAACGATTTCTCAGCCTCAGGTAGTAGTTTTTATGTTGGAATTATTGGAAGTTAGAGAGGAGAATAATGTTTTGGATGTCGGGTCTGGTTCCGGCTGGACAAGTAGTCTTTTGGCAAGTTTGGTTGGGGAAAAGGGTAGGGTAACCGCTGTTGAAATTATTCCAGAGCTCAAAGAATTAGGGAAAAAAAACGCTTCCAAGTATAATTTTAAAAACATTGAATTTGTTTTAGCGGATGGGTCAAAAGGATATGAAAAAAAGGCCCCCTTTGATAAAATATTAGTATCAGCTACTACAGAAAAAGTTCATGATTCTTGGAAAGAACAGTTGAAGATCGGAGGAACTTTAGTTTTTCCAATGCATTCCTCAATTTGGAAATATTCCAAAAGAAATAATGGAGAATTTGAGAAAGAAGAGTATCCTGGATATGTTTTCGTTCCTTTAGTCAAAAACTAATAAATTTGTTTTTCAACAAAAAACTACCAAAATAAGTTTGGTAGCTTTTTGTTCTTTATTTTTATCCCAAAATAATTTTTCCCTTAGATTCAAGTTTATGCATGAAATATTGTATATCTGTGATTCTATATACTCTGTAGTTATTAATAGGGTTACGGAGCGATTTTAGCATACTTCTTTTATCCCAATTTCTTAGGGTCTGAGTTGTCACATGAAGCATCTTAGCAGTTTCTCTTAGTGTTAAATATTTAGACATTTTTGTATTTTATAATGTTTTATAATGTTGTTTTATAAGGTTTTATTAGGTTTAGTTATTTTAACAAAGAAATAATTATTGTCAAATTTCTTCAAGCCGTACAAATAGATAATAAGCAATTTTAGTAACAAATTATAAATTTATAAATTATTTTTATTTCTCTAAAAACGAGATAATGTTAATTTTAAAGTTAATTTGAGATTTCCACAGTTTTTTCTTGACAATAGTTACGAATAGAAAGAAAATATAATAATCTATCCGATTTCATATCGGATAGATTATAAAGCTAAAAATAAATGAAGCAGAGGAACAAAAAAACAAATAAAAGACATCTTAATTCTACAAAACCAAGTGTAGGTTTTATTAATTTATCCGAAGCTTCTAAAATTTCTCCTTATTCTCAAGAATATATCAGTTTATTGGCCAGAAAAGGAAAATTGTCTGCTCAAAAATTCGGTAGAAATTGGTTTACCACAAAAGAAGCAATAAATAATTATTTAATTGATCAAGGAATAAAAATTATTCTACCTAAAAACCTTTTTAATACGTCTTATAAAGGAAAGATTAATAAGCCTTTTTATTTTTCTAATGAAGAATTTATAAATTCTCCTCAGGAAGAAAATGAAAATATTTATAATAATCCTAAAATTGTTTTTGCGCAGATGGGAATAAAGGATAATCTTTCTGATCAATCAGATCAATCAGATGATCAATCCAAAAAAGAAGAAGTTTTTAATTATTTTCAAACAAATGTAAAAGAAGAAGAAAAAAAGAAAGAAGAAGAAGAA
>JBDRGQ010000017.1:0-10307 GCA_043817685.1 bacterium
TTTCTTTTTGATGATTTTTTGTTTGCCCTGAAATTTTTAAAGGAGTAGAATAAGTTAATTATGGCTCCCGCTAAATTTTTTTCAGCATTGTTAATAGTTTTATTTTTAGGATTTGGGTTTGTTGCCAAAAATTGTTCGGCAGGAAGCGATCTTTCTATTACCGTTTCAGATATTACTTTTTCTAAAGAAGAACCTTTGGCCGGGGATAAGGTGCGGGTTTTTGCCCGAGTTTTTAATGTGGGCGATGTTGACGCTTACGGTTTTGTTATCTTTTCAATTGATGGTAAAGAAATAGCCAACCCCCAGCCGATTTCTGTTAGAATTAATACTTACGACGATGTTTTTATTGACTGGCTCGCTGAAACTGGCAGTTTTAACGTTCAGGCCAAGATTGCGGCGACAAATCCTCAAGATGAAAGTCCGATTAATGATACTGCTGTCAAGGAGAATTATTTTGTTGATTTAGACAGCGATGGCGATAGCATAGGCGACAGTAAAGATTTGGATAATGATAACGACGGCTTGTCTGATGAAGAGGAAAAAGCCATAGGGACTAACCCTTTTAACCAAGATACTGACGGAGACCAGGTTAATGATTACAAGGATACCTTTTCTTTAGATGCGACTGAATGGCAGGATACAGACAGAGATGGTTTAGGAGATAATATTGACACCGATGATGACAATGATGGTTTAAGCGACGAAGATGAATTATCTGTTTTTGGCACTAATCCTTTAAGCGTTGATACCGATAATGATAGGATTTCTGATAAAAAAGAAGTAGAACTCGGGGGTGATTTTTTAAAACCGAATAGAAACGAATGGAAGGTTGCGGGTCAAGGATTAGCTTCAATAATTGCCGCTGTTAAATCAGAGGTTGAAGGTGGTAATTTGTTGATTGGTTGGTTGATTGGTTTTTTTAGTTTTCTATTAATAGTTCTTTTGATATTAAACTTTTGCCATAGAAGAAAAACTTAAAATAGTTAAGCTGTTGATGTCGGACATCAACAGATTTATTTAGAAGTTTATTCTGTATACTTTAGACCCGGAAAGTAAATATATTGTTCTTCCGTTTTCAGAAGTAACAATATCTAAAAGATTATCAAAAGATTGGCTTTGATATTGGCGTATTATATTACCTGACTTATCCATTATAATTATTCTTTTTTGGATAGGCTCTATCAGGTAAAGATAGGGGATATCAGGAGTGGTGAATATCTGGGAAAAATCCTTTGTTTCAGGGAAGACGTCTAACTTTATTGTTTGCTGCAAGCTTCCTCCGTAATATCTTTTAATTTCATTATTCTTGGTCAATAGCCAAATAGAACCGTCTACTGCCATAGATTTAAATTCGTTGGCTTTAGTTTCTTCCAGCCATAATTGGGGATTATTCCAGGCATTGTTGGAAAAAGGATATTTGACTATTCTTGATTTGTTTTTATCCAAGAAATAAATATTGTTTCCGTAGGTGGCAAAATCATTAAAATCATAATCGGGATAAGGAGGAGATAGTAATTGTTTTTCATTGAGGTTCCCTTCTTCCAGCACCAAAAGATGGTTTGGTTTTGAGAGGAACAATAGCGAGTCCTTAGAAGCGTTTGTGAAATCTAATTTTTTATCCACATTAATAATCTTTCCTTCTTTTGACTGGGTTAATTCAAAGGCGTTTTTAGAATAAGAATTCACAAAATATAAGTTATTGTTGAAAATACTTATTTTGAAAGGAACATAATCGTTAGGTTTGAATTCAAAAAAGAGTTCGGGATCCGATAATTCCGTGAACTTGTTCATTTCATAAAGATAGTCTGATATGTCTTTTTTTACGGATATTACTTCTTGTTTGAAATCATTCGGCAGGGAAGATTCATCTTTGAAAACAGGGGATAGTTTCTGCCAACTTTCCATCAAAAGTTCGTTTGCTTTTTCTTTTGTTCCAGGAGTATCGTCAGAAAGGATAAAATAAGTTTCAGCTTTTTCTATATTAGCTTTAGCTTCTTCCAATATTAATTGATAATTTTCCAGCTTCTTTTCTGTCTGCATTTGGAAAATATAATATCCAAGAGAGAGGAATATGATTAAAATTGGTATAAGAGTTATTTTCTTATTAAGCCTTATCTCTGGCATTTTTATTTTTGGAACAGATATTTTAGGTAGGGATATTTTTGGTAAGGATAGTTTAGGTTTTTTTATCTTTGATAGGGTTATTCTCAGCTTATTTGTCCTAATATTTATCCTGGGAAGTCTAATTAAAGGTTTCTTTATGCTTATATGAGGGATATGAGGAATTTTTATTTTTTTAAAAATAGGAGCAAAAGCTTCTTTTATAGAAAAGACCTTCAATTTTCTTTTTGGAGCAAGGGTTTCTCTTTCTTTTGGCATTGTTTCCTTGCTCAAAACTATTAAAAGAGCAGCTCCTGTGGCTTCGGTTAATTTGTCTTTCTTGGCGTTGAATATCTCTTTTATCTTCTTTGTCTCTTCCGCCAGGTTTTCAGAAAGAGATACTCTGGCTATATCGCTCAGAAACTTTTCTTGGAAGAATATGTCAGATACAGATTTGGTTAGCACCAATATTATGTCGTTTTCAGCCAGCTTCCCCGAGACTATATTACCGAATATTTTTAAAGGATACGGTTCAAAATCTCCAAAGTTAAGTTTTTGGTCAATATCTACTACCTGTCCTTTTCTTATCAGGTATATTTTAAGGTCTCCTGTTTTGGTAAAGTTCAATTCAAAGTTTTTTATCGTGACAGCAGAAAAGCTCAGATTTCCCAGCCAGCTTACATCTCCCATCTTAACTATCTTTTCCAGATATTCATTGGATTTTTTCAAAGTGTCTTTTAATGATTTTTCCGGAGTTATAGAAACAGTCTTGTAGTATTTTTCTTTTATGTGTTTGGCAAGTTTGTCCAGAAAATGAACATTCTGAGGAAGAACGTTTTTTAATATTCCCAGCATGTACAGACTACCCATCCTTTTTTCATAGACATTTTCTGGTTCGTAACAAAAACTGTCAAAGATTAAGTCTTCTTTGTGCTTTGGATTAAACTGAAACTCAAATACCTGCATATTTTAATATTTTAGAATGTTTTTGAGAATTTAACAAATACGAGTAGACTTTTTAAAAAATAATTTAGATGATAAGATGAAAACATATTTGGGCACTTGGCTCAGTGGTAGAGCGCTTCGTTCACATCGAAGAGGTCACAGGTCCGAATCCTGTAGTGCCCACATATGACATTTAGATTCGAGGTGTTGGCAGTAATAATATTCCTGCTAATCGCCATATATTTCATAATGAATTATATCTGGCCTAATCTATTAGGATGAGGAATTTTAATTTTAGAAATAAAATCCTTCTGAGTATTACTGGAGAGGGGAGTTTGGATTGGGCCAACAAATTAGAAGAGATAAATGAATTAAAAATAAAGAAAGTAGCTGTATTTTTGGAAAGGTTTGATAAGAAAGAAAGGGATAATTTTTACAGGCTTTTGGGAAAATCCTGTATTAAAGAAATTCCTTTTGTTCATTTGAGGCATGATGTGGGGAAAAAAGAAATGGATTTTTTCGTGAAAAAGTACAAAACCAAGTATTTTAATATTCATGAAGATCATTTCAAAATATTGGACAAATGGAAAGGCTATTGGGATAAGATTTATCTGGAGATGAATTATGATAGTAAGATTGATAAAGACGTTAAAGTAAGAAGGATAGGGGGTTTTTGCATAGATTTGTCTCATTTCAAAGCTTCCATTGCCAGAGGGACAGAAGAAGCTTATTACACTTATTTAAGAAAGAATAAAATAAAGTTTACTTGTAATCATTTGAATGGATATAATTCCATTGAAAGAAAAGATAAACACATAATAACCAGTTTGAAAGACTTTGATTATCTTACGAGTTTGCCAAAATATGTATTTGGTGAATTAATATCTATTGAGATTGATAATTCTATCAAAGAACAAATAAGTTTTAAAGAGTATTTAATAAAGCTTTTAAATGATTACTTTCTTCAAAAAGAAAAATAAGGGACCGGAAGAAAAAATAAGAGCCCATATTTATGCTGCTGGGAGAGTGCAGGGTGTTTATTATAGGGAAACATGCAAAAATAAGGCCAAGAGTTTAGGAGTTTCAGGTTGGATAATGAATCTTAGCGACGGTAGGGTAGAAGGAGTGTTTGAAGGAGATAAAAGCCAAGTTGAAAAAATGGTTAACTGGGCAAATCGGGGATCTATCTGGGCTAAGATTGACTCTTTTGACATTATCTGGGAAGATTATAAATCTGAATTCTCTGATTTTGAAATCAGATACGATATTTAAAGTTGTTTAACAATAAAGAAAAAAGGAGGAAAAGAAGATGGTTGGCGAAAAAATTCTGCTTATCGTTAACCAGGTTTCTGGTTTGGGAGAAGGCAGAAAATGTGAGGAATGGCTGAGAAGAATGAGTCTGGAGGTTCATGACAAAAGAATAGAGATAATTTGCAGTTCTCAAAATGGAAACAACAGCATTGAGAATCTGGCCAAAAAGGCCAAAAAGAAAGGATACAGTCGCATCATAGTGGCTGGAGGAGACGGCACTGTCCATAAGTGTGTCAATGGTTTGGCAAAGGGTCAAATCCCTCTTGGTATTATTCCTTTGGGCACGGGCAATGATTTTTCAAAAGGCAATGGTATTCCCCAGGAGAGAGAAAAGGCTTTTTGGGTGGCAGTATATGGCAAAGAAGTTTCAGTCGATCTCGGCATGGTTGACGGGATATTATTTGTCAACGTCGTCAGTTTCGGTTTTGACGCCCAGATTGTTCGGATGATCCCTGAATTAAAGAAGAATCTCAGTTTTCTTCCCAAAAAGGGATTGTACTTGATAGCTCTTCTGAAAAAGCTTTTTTTATCCATGGATTTCCCGGAAATAATGATCAACAACCAGAAGGGAGAAAGAGTTCTGGGTTTGGTTGTTACAAATGGCCCTCACTATGGAGGAGGTAAGTTCAAGATAGCTCCCAAAGCCAGTTTCACAGACGGCCTGCTTGACGTCTGTCTTATTGGAGAAATGGATAAATTAAGGCTGGTGAAAAACCTTTATAAAATTCTAAATGGCACTCACGATTCATTGTCTGAAGTGAAAATGGGCAGGATGTCATCCCTAGTTGTTTCTTCTTTCGAAAATCTCGCTTGCGAAATAGACGGTGAAATTTTTGACAGTAAGAGAGAATACATAATAACCGTCCATCCGAAAGCCTTAAGGCTGATTGTTCCTTGGGAAAGCAGGGCAACATGAAGATAAAGAGAATGTGTTATCTTGTTTCAGGAAGGGTCCAAGGGGTTGAATTTAGGGAAAAAGCGAGAAAGAAAGCAGATGAAATCGGCCTTTTCTGCCTAGCTGAAAACATACCGCCACCAGACGGAAGAGTATTCTTGGAAGTAACCGGGAAGTGGATTGATATTGTCAAAATCGTCTCCTGGATGAAGTTATTGGAAGGAGTAGAGAAGGTAGTTTCCACTCCGGAGAAACCTGAAAGAGTTTCTGTCCTACCAAACAGCAAATAACTCCAGAAGGATTTATATCTTTTTGGAGTTTTTATATTCTTGACTTTTTTATTAATTATTATATAATTTAATTACTCTAAGATTCTTGAAAATTAAAGAGGGGAGGATTATGGTTATGGTGGAGAAAACATATGCGTTTGAAGAAAAGGGGAATATCATAACCACAGAAGACCGTACTTGTGGCTTTTCCTTTCTGTTAATATTGGATAACAACGGCAAGCCCAAGGAGCCTTGGGTGGGAACGTGTATATCAGGAACCTTTATTAACGGAAGGACATTGAGTGATCCGAGAGACTATAAATACATGGAGTATCTTAAGGAGGACGCTCAAAGGGCAGCCAAGAATTATTTAGCCGAGAAGCATGGGAAGTACGGGAAGAAAGAGGAGCGCCATTGGTGGGACATATATTCCTAAAACCAAAAGGCGCTTTTTTATTTGGGCTTGAAAGATATTATATAAAAAGAATAAAAAGAGCATAGTATTATTGACTTGTCGCCAAACAGGAAGTTTTCTGATAGAATTAAAGAAAGTCGATTAATAACCAATTAATTTAGTTTTATTATGGATAACGAAAACATTAACCCTTTTAACTCTCGTTCGGTTAATATCAATCCGAAGATGCCGGATATTAAAACGGGAAAAGTCTTGTTAAAAGCGATAGTTGTTTTAATAGTTATTTTTATTGCTTTTAATTCCTTTGGTACTGTAGGAGCTGGGGAAAGGGGAATTCTCTTGCAGTTTGGGGCTGTCCAAAATAAGGTTTTTAATGAAGGTCTTTATTTTAAAATGCCTTTTATCCAAAATGTTGTAAAGATAGATGTTAAAATACAGAAAGATGAGGTTGCATCTAGCGCAGCTTCTAAGGATTTGCAGATAGTTACTTCGAAAATAGCCTTAAACTACCATCTGGATCCAAATTCAGTAAATAACATCTGGCAAGACGTAGGAAAAAACTATAATGTTAGGATTATAGCTCCTTCAATTCAGGAAGCCGTAAAAGCAGTCACTGCAAGGTTTACAGCAGAAGAGCTGATTACAAGAAGAGAAGAAGTGAAAGATCAGATTAAAATAAATCTTGCAGAAAGGCTACTGGAAAGGTTTATAATTGTGGATGAATTTAACATTATTGATTTTGAATTTTCAAAAGCTTTTAATGAGGCTATTGAAGCCAAGGTAACTGCCGAGCAGTTAAAATTAAAAGCAGACAGAGATTTAGAAAGGATTAAGATTGAGAAAGAACAAATGATAGCAGCCGCTCAGGGTAAAGCAGAAGCTATAAGGATAGAAGCTAATGCTTTATCTGCTAATGTTAATGTTATTGAATTAAGATGGATAGAAAAGTGGAATGGTGAAGTTCCTACTTATTGGGGAGAAGCCAGTCCTTTCATCGGAATAAACAGATAAAGTATTTGGAATCAAAAGACCGCCAAGGGGTGGTTTTTTGGTACAATAAAACAAAGAAGTATTTCCTAATTTATCTAATCATCTTTAACCTGGTTTAGGACATTTTAAATCAAGCTTGAAGCAGATGGACAAAGCCTACTAAAAGTGGCAAAATTAATATAGTTTTATACAAAGATGATCCATTCGGAGTTTGAAAAATTAGTTAACAAATCATTAAAAGCTTTACCAAAACATATTCGGGAAAAAATGAATAACGTGGCTATTATTATTGAAAAAGGGTCTCCCCGAGGTTCTCTTCTCGGGCTTTATGAGGGAGTTCCCAAAATCGCTTGGAACAGAGGATTTGGCATGAATTTACCCGACAAAATTACTATTTTCCAAAAGCCTTTGGAAAGAATGGCCAATTCTCCAGAGGAATTGAAAGAAATTGTTAAAAATACTGTCTGGCATGAAGTCGCCCATCACTTCGGCTTCGACGAAAAAGGTATTAGAGATTTAGAGAAGAGGCGAAAAAATGAGAAAACTTAAAATAAAAAAACTAGACAAAAAAAGAGATAAAAGGCCCACTCGCGCTTGGACTTTGGCTACGCGTTTAGAACACAGGAGAATTAGAAGCAAGAAGAAAAAATAAAAATAAAAGATTTATCAAAAAGGAACGCTATTGATTTTTTTAATATTTATTTCATAATAAGCCATAGTTTGACAATTGAATAAATAATAGGAGGTTAGCCATGCGCAGACCGAGAACAGGAGGGATATTGGGTCCGGATATAGTTGATCAGCCATCCGGAATATTATTCTGGGACGTACTAAGAGCGTTGAAGCATCATTTAGACCAGCCCGTATTCTTGGATGACATAATATACGAATGTCGTCTTATTTACGCAGATCCTGAAGAATACGGAATCAGGAAGGCGCGGGCAGAAGTGCAGAATGCCATTTCCAAGCTTAGGCAGGAAGGATATGCCATCGAAAGCATTAAGGAAGAAGGAAAGCAAATAGCCTATTGCTGGGCAGGGGAACACACGGAAAAGAATAAAGAGCCGGCAAAGAATGGAGCTGAAATTGTCAGGGTAGAGGTAGATTGCGTTTTCAGGGGGATAATTCGCAGCAGGGAATTCACTACCTTTGCTAATAAAGAAGCCTGCAATATGCTGAAGAACAAGTTGGACAGAGCAGGAGTGGTTGAACAGCCGGGCAGATTAATTTTTGAGTTTGACCCAAGGATTACGACAAGTTGGCTTTTAAGCCGCAAGGAAATAGACAGTCAGATTTGCACTTGCGGTCACAACAGGTTTGCTCACGTCTACAGATATCATAGAAAAGATCGCGGTCGGTGCCAAATAGAGGGATGTGACTGCCGGCAATATATCTCAAAGCCCAAAGGCTAATCAGTTCTCAAACATCAACACGCTCAAGGGGTCTAAGTACCCCTTTTTTATTTTATGTCTTATAACTTATCGATGAGAAGCTAAGATTTGATTTTTTTATGGATTGTGGTAGCTTTATAGTAATAAATAGTTCGTTGGGAGGTTAATAATGACTAAAGAGTTATATCCTGCAGCTTTTGAAGATGAAGGAGGAGTCTCGATTCCACATATTCCCACAGATGAAGAGATGGCAAACTGTGTTTTTGCTAAAAGAACTGATACAAAGTGTCCCGGTGGAAATTGTTCTGCCTGTCTTTGTCATCCTTGGCGTTCGGTAGCTGGTGGGACAAGAACCAGGCCAAAGTATAATGAGATACTCGGACAGCAAAACAAAAGTCAGGGCATGCATCGGAGAAGGATTAAAGCAGGGTGATTGATGGCAAAAACAAAGAAGCCGTAAAGTTGGCGAAACCACGACAAAAAAGTGAATAAACAGGAGAAAAATTTAAACAATAAATAGATCCTAGAGGAGAGCACAAAATGCTCCCTCTTTTTTATTTTATGTTTCACAGCTTATCAATGGGAAGACAGCTTGACTTTTTCAAAAAAAGATGTATAATTTAAAAATATAAGGAGGTGCGAAATGCAGGTTGTAATATGCGCCGTAAACGATACGCAGGTTACTGCAATTGGAGACGCTATCAGATCGACGGTAACGGTAAGAAGCGAGATCTCTTTAGATTCCATCTATACGATTCAATCTCCAACTGGCCCTAGAGCTGAAATACTCATTGTTCTTATCCCTAGCCAGAAAGCCACGGAAGAGGATCTGGTTCGCTTGGAAGATTTAAGATGGAGAATCACAAGGAAATTGTCGCTGGATTCCCGTCAAGTAGTCTGCGCCAGAGAATGGCATTGAGGAGAGAATGCCATATCGAATAGGCCGCCCGAGTGATCAATTATGATTGCGGAGGCGGCTTTTTATTTTAGTTCGCCCAACTTATCAATGAGGAGTTAAGACTTTTATTGATTCAAATCTTACCCGCAGAGCCCCGAAAAAAAATCGCCAAGAAGACAATTTTTTGGTAAGGACTTAACTTTTTTGTTTAAGGTGGTATAATAATAGATCACAAAAAGCTGTTCTTTTCCAATGTTGGGAAGCTAAATCTTTATAGTTTTCCACTGTTGCTACTTTTCAGGGAGGGTGAAATGAAAAAGACAATTTGGCTGATACTCATTGTGCTAATAGCTGGATTCTTATTTTGTTTCCTAAGGACATCAACCGCGACTATTGTCGGTAAAAGTATGGAGCCTGAATTTAAGCAGGGAGATTTCATTGTTTTCAAACAGGTTTTGCCCCAGCAAGTAGAAGAGGGAAATGTAATTGTTTTTGAAGTCCCAGCTATGATTAAGGAACGATATAACTTCCCTCCAATGATTGTTCATCGGGTAATTGAAACTGCCAAGAAGGACGGCGGAATCACCTTTAATACAAAGGGTGATAATAATGTTAGTCCAGATCCTTTTACTGTTCAAACTATGGATCTAAGAGGAATAGTTAGTCATAGAATATCCTACCTTGGGAATCTCTTTATTTTTGTTCACAGCAAGCAGGACTTAATATTTATTGCTATCTTTCTTGTTCTGCTTAGTCCCCATACTTGCAAAGAAAAGCTGAGTAGAATGAAGCATAGTCTGGTCAAAAGGATTTTTTCTCCGATCACTGAGGATTTTGAAAAAGGCATCAAAAGACTAGAAAAAGGAGAATGGGAAACCAGTCAGTCCATAGATAGATTTGCCTCAGCTATGACAGAATATGCTAAGCATTTAGAGCACCACACTGAAGCAATTCAGAGTTTAGCCAAGGCCTCTGAGGAATTAAAAGAGACAGCTAAAGAACAAACTAAATTTCTTGAGAGGCTAACTAAAGTTCTCGAAGGTTTTAAAGAAAAGAAGGGTGGGTAAATCTCAAAACTATTTTTGAGAAATTA
>JBDRGQ010000018.1:0-24649 GCA_043817685.1 bacterium
TACCGCCTCTTGTGTCCCGGTAATATGATGGTCTTTTTGACCATATTTTGCTGCCCCAAGATCATGGAGTAATCCCCCAGCTTCAGCAATAAACTGATTAGATCCCATTTTTTCAGCAAAATCTTTTGCAAATTTTGATACGCACAAAACATGGTCCCAAATAGTATGGGTATAGAAAGTACTATTAAGATAGACTGGCTTTATTTCTTCTGTAATTCTTTCTATGATAATTTCCAAGGGTTTCCTCCTTTCAAAAGAATATTAGCGTTTATATTTTAAAGCTTACAGCGATTTAACAACTGTTAGCATTATTTCCTTATTCAGTTATAAAAAAACAGGATTTCCTCCTTTTTACATAGTACCAACTATCTTCTTTTTGTCGACGTTGAATAATAAAGATTTTTAGTTTAAGATATTAAAAGATGTCGAAAAAAACAAGAACAATCATTTTTGCAATGTGTTTTTTCCTGTTTATTATAGGGGGACCTTCGGCTATTTTATACTCCCAAGGATATCGTATAAACATAAACGTGACAGAGGGAGATAAACTAATAACTCAAACTGGGGGAATTTTCATAAAAGCAACACCTAAACAGGCCGAAATATACATTAACGGAAAAATAAAAGAAAAGACAGATTTTCTTTTTGGTTCAGTTTTAATAGAAAACTTATTGCCGGGCAAATACGAAATAGAAGTGAAAAAGGAAAATTACCAATCCTGGAAAAAAAGTCTGGAAGTTAAAGAAAAAGAGGTTGCAGAAGCTAAAAGTATATTACTATTCCCGGAAGAATTTAAATTCAATCCTTTAATGGAAGACATAGAAAATATCTGGCCTACCCAAAATCAAAATATAATATTGAAAGAAACTACAACAAGCGGATGGATTTTAAAAATTTACGAATCCGGGAAAGAAACAGAATTACTAAAAGAAGACGATGTTTATTCCAAGGGAGCTGAATTAACAAACATAATATTTTCCGCCACTTCTTCTGAATTAATACTAGAAACCGAAATAGCAAAAAAGAAAAGATACTTCAGTTTTAACCCAGAAGAAACACCACTTTCTTTAACCGAAGTTAAAAATTTCAATGAAACCACAAAATATATCTATAATAATTACACTTTTAAGAAAGAGGAAGGAATATTATACGTTAAATCTCTCAATTCAGAATCATTTGAAAAATTATCAGACTCAGTAATAGGAATTAAAATCTCTCAAGACAACAAAAAGCTTTTATACTTTTCTGAACACGAAATATCCATATTCTTTTTAAAAGACACTATAGTTCCGAATAAAAAAGAAGGAGACAAAATGCTTTTATTAAGACTGTCAGACAATATAAACGACTGCGCCTGGATTAGATCTGATCATATAGTTTTTTCTACAGACAATAACATAAAAATAACAGAAATAGACAACAGAGATGTTTTGAACATAATAAAGGTTACAGAAACAAAAAATCCAGAAATATTCTGGAATGAAAACGAAAAGAAATTGTATTATTTGAGCGAAAACAACCTATCCGTTTCTGACGTTCTTCTCCCTTGATTCCGCCTTCTTTTGAAAATCCGCCCAGGTAAGTTCTCCTGAATTAGCCAAAACGCAAAGCTCTTTGAACTGACAATACCTGCACTGCCAATCGTCGGGATAAGATTCTAATCTGTCTGGGACAATATTAGAATCTATCTTCTTTTTTGTCTGTTCTAAATATTTCAAAAGACCCAATACCCTCTTTTTGTCGTAATCTACTATATACTCTTTCAAGGCAAGAGTATTTTTATTTACGTAAAGCAATATTCCTTTGGGCACTTTGAAATAATGCAAATACAATTGAAGCTGATCCACATTCTCTTCTTTAGGTTCTGTCATCTTTTCAAAAAGCATGCTGTTCATGCTCTTAATGTCCAAGACGTAAAGATTCTTTCCATCTGAAATTATGGCATCTGCCCTACCAGATATTATTTCCTGGGGAGGAATATTTACTTCTGAAGCTACGACATGAACCTCTCTCATACTCAAAAGAGGCTTCATAATTAGTTGGTGCATATGATTCCCGTGGTCAAACAGCCTAAGGATATTGGGCTCCATATCTTTTTTAGGAGCATTCTTAAACTTAAAAAAAAGAGACCTAGCACATCTTCCGGCATCCGTAATATAGAAATGCTGCTGCTCTCTGTCTCTTTGCTTGTCCAAATAAAATTTGTCTATCAGGTTTGATAAATTAAACATGACAAAATATATGTTTTAAAAAGAAGATTATCTCTTTGACCATTGGGGAGCACGCCTTGCTCTCTTCAACCCAAATTTCTTCCTTTCTCTCATCCTAGGATCTCTGGTTAAATATCCTGTTCCCTTTAAACTCTTTCTGTTTTCAGGATCATGGATAATTAAAGCTTTGGCTATTCCGTGCCTTACTGCTTCTGCCTGAGAAACAACTCCTCCCCCTTTAACGATAATAGTAAATCCAAACTTTCCCAAACAATCCAGCTTATTAAAAGGAGAAAGTACAGTTCCTTGCAATTCCTTTGTTGGGAAGTATTTTTCGAAAGGTTTCCCGTTGATTAAATTCTCTTTTCCCCCAGTGGGAGAAATCCTAACTCTAGCTGTAGCTGTTTTCCTTCTTCCTATTTCCTCTATGTATTTAAAAGACTTCTTGGGAATTTTATCTTTTTTAGGTGCTACAGGTTTTTTAACAGTTTTTGGTTTTACTTTTACTTTTGTTTTTGTTGTTTTAGGCATGAATTATTCAAACTTTAATCTAGTTATCTGTTGTCTGCTTAATTTGTTTTTAGGAAGCATCCCGGCAACAGCCTTTTTTAAAACCTCATTAGGCTTTTTCTTTAATAAATCTTCCAAAACTGTTTCTTTTAAACTGCCTAAATATCCTGAATGTCTGTAATATTTCTTCTGTGATAATTTTTTGCCAGTAAACTTCATCTTCTCCACATTTTTAACAATAACAACATCCCCCATATCTTTATGGGGAGCATATCCCGTTTTTTCTTTCCCTCTTAATAAAATAGAAATCTCTACTGCTAATTTCCCCAATATTTTCCCTTCTGCGTCTATTGTATGCGTTTTTCTTTCCATATTATTTAACTAATTCTAAAATAGCCATTTTGGCTGCATTGGCTCTTCTGGGGCCTAATTTTATAATCCTAGTATATCCGCCTTTCCTATCTTTATACCTAGGGCCCAATTCTGATATTAATTTATCAACTGCTTTCTTTGTAAAAAACTTAGATAATAATCTTCTGGCAATAATATCACCTTTTTTGGCGTAGGTTATCTTTTTCTCTACAAAAGAAGAAACTTCTTTAGCTTTAGCCAGTGTAGTGTTTATCTTTTCTTTTAATATAAGAGACTGGGCGACTGATTTCAAAAGTGCCTTTCTTTGGTCTCTTTCTCTATTGAATTTTCTTCCTTTCTTCTTTTTTCTCATTATTTTTTCTTCTTTGTTTTTGCTTTAGTTTTAGTCTTTGCTGATTTCTTAGTTGGTTTTTTCTTGGCAGAAACTTCTTTCTTTCTCTCTTTCTTTGGAGCTAAGGCTTTGGCGGCTGCTTTTTCCTCTTCCTGCATTTTTGTCTGGAAACTGTCTGTGAACAAAGAGAAATGGCGAACTAAAGTTTCAGCAGCTTTAACAAATGCAATTTCAGGCGTTATTGTTCCGTCTGTCTCAATCTCCAAAAATAATCTGTCATAATCCGTTCTTTCTCCTACTCTCATATTTTCAACTTTGTAGCTGACTCTTTTAACGGGGGTGAATATCGCATCCATAGGGATTGAACCTATTTCTATTTTATCCTTACTCCTTTTTTCCCTGGGGAAATATCCCGTTCCTTTTTCAATAACTATTTCCATTTCCAATTCGGCTGTTTTAGAGGTTAGGGTTGCCAAATGACAATCTTTGTTTATTAATTCAACCTGACTCGGAATTTCGAAATCCGAACCTTTTATTTTCTTTTCCCCTTTTATCTTTAAAACTGCTTTTTGGGGTTCTTCCGTATAAACTTTGAACCTTAACTGCTTAAGATTCATCATTATTAAAATAACATCCTCTAGAACTCCAGGAATCGTGGAGAATTCGTGAGATACGTTCTTTATCTTAACTTGAGTTACAGCTGCTCCTTCTAAAGAAGAGAGTAAAACCCTTCTTAAGGAGTTTCCGACAGTAACTCCGTATCCGGGATACAAAGAATCTATCTCGAAAATAGCTTTGTCCCCTTCTTTTTTTATGACTTTTGGAGAATTTGGTAGTGTAATCATATATCGAGCTTCTTATAGAAGCGAAGATTAAGAAGAGAACAAAGTTCTCTTCGCCTTTTAATGATTATTTTGAATAGAATTCAAATATTGATAATAAATCTGCTGGAGGAGCCGACTCTTCCAGATTTGGCTCTCCAGACACCTTTCCTTCCATTTTGACAGCATCCAACTGCAGCCAAGAAGGAGGTGTGTATTTTTTCAAAGTGGTAGGCAAATTCTTAAAACCAGGCTTAGCCAATGCTTTTTCTTTTAAAGTAATAAGATCTCCCTTTTTCACCTGATAACTGGAAATGTTCATTGGCTTTTTGTTAACTAATATATGTCTGTGGGAAATAATCTTTCTGGCCATTGATCTTGAAATGGCAAATCCAAGTCTAAAGATAACGTTATCCAATCTACTTTCCAAAAGCTTGATTAAGTAAGCTGATGCATCAGCCACCTTTCCTCTGGCCTTTAAAGTATCCATGATATACTGCCTGAATTTCTTCTCTCTTAAATTATACCAGTTTCTTAGTTTCTGCTTTTCTCTCAACTGTTTTCCGTATTCTGAAAGAGGTCTGGGTCTCTTTTTCTTTCTTGGTCCGGGAGCATAAGGCTTTTTAATCATAGCGCATTTGGGAGAAAGACATTTTTCCCCTTTTAAGAACAATTTAACTCCCTGACGACGACAAATTTTACATTTAGATGCTGGCATAATTATACTCTTCTTACTTTAGGCGGTCTGCAACCGTTATGAGGAATGGGCGTCAGATCCTTTATTGATAAAATTTCCAATCCCCTGGCGGCTAAAGATCTTATAGCTGAATCTCTGCCAGATCCTATGCCTTTGACAAAAACTTCCAATTTCAATATTCCGAACTTGTTGACTATCTGGCATATTGCTTCTGCAACTTTTGAAGCTGCAAATGGTGTGGCTTTTTTCGTTCCTTTGAATCCGATGTGTCCGGCTGAGGTCCAACCCAAAACATTACCCGATTTATCAGTTAAAGTGATTAAAGTGTTGTTGTAGGTTGAGGAAATATAAACTCTTCCTTCCACTATTTTCCTGGAAGAGGTTCCCGCTTCCTTTGTAACCTTGGCTTCCACTTTTTCTCTTTCCTTTATCAATTCTTCTTTAGTTTGTTGTATTATGCGTTTTTTTCCCATAATTCAGTAACTATTAGGTTGCGGTTGCAGCTGGCTTTCTTCCCGAACCAACTGTTTTTCTGACATTGCCCCTTACTGTTCTATTGTTGGTTTTGGTTCTTTGCCCTCTAACCGGCAATCCTTTAATATGCCTTAACCCTCTCCAAGAACCGATATCTTTTAATCTTTTTATGTTCATCATCCTTTCTCTTTTTAATTCACCCTCTATCTTATGCTTTGCCTCTATTAAATCTTTCAACGCGGCAATCTCCTGAGTAGTTAAATCAGCTGATTTTTTATCAATATTTATTTTAGCTTCCGCCAATATTCTCTTTGCTAAAGTCGGACCTATTCCGTAAATATAGGTTAAGGCTATTATTATTCTTTTGTTGTCGGGAATGTTTACTCCAACTATTCTTGGCATATTAAAAATTAACCCTGTCTTTGTTTATGTCTGGGATTTTTACTACAAATAACGTAAACTCGTCCTTTCCTTCGGACGATTTTACAGTCTTTACATATTTTTTTGACCGATGGTTTTACTTTCATTTAACTCATTTCCCCCTGAAAACAATCCTACCTCTGCTCTGATCATACGGACTCATTTCTACGGTAACTTTATCTCCAGGAAGTATTTTGATCCTATGCATTCTTAATTTTCCAGCCAGATGACACAGAGCTTCTTGTCCGTCCTCCAATTTCACTCGAAAATGAGTGCTTGGTAAAGATTCTATTACCTGACCATTTTTTCTTAAAACTTTTTTATCCATTAAACGCAAACAATTAAATAATATATCAGATTATCCAAAATTAGTCAATCTTCATTTCCACTTTTATTTTATCTTCAGACTGAGGGGCTTTTTTAACCCAGAAAGGCCAAAAATCCACCTCTGCTTTAATCACTCCTATCTGGTTCTCGACTATTATCTTACTGCCAGTTAAGGATTTTCCGCTCACTAGACTCTTCAAATTATCCGTATCTATTTCCGTATAAGCTTTAGCAGAAATGCTCAAAGAGAGTATTATCTTTCCAGTATTTAAATTAATACTTTCTTGAACGTAGCTTATCTCTAAACTGTCCTCGTATATTTTATTTCCTTCTTGAGCTTTGGTGAGTAAAAATTGGTTAACGAAATTATCAAAATCGCTCTTTTCAAAAATCAAAGATTGACTTACAGCTTTAGCTTGGTAATTGAAATTATCTGCTTCTTGTCCAACTGCTATAGATAAAGATAATTCTTCTTCTATCTCCGTATTTATAGCTTTGTCTATTGAAACATACTTTTCCATTTCTTCTGATTGAAGCCCCTGTAATAACAACTGCTCTGCTTTTTCTTCTGCTTTTTTAGTTACTATATTTTTAGCATTTTCTATGTCGTCCTCTGTGATTAAAGATGACCCAGAAATAAATCCTCCGGTCATGGGCTGAGAAGATTTTGCGTAAAACTTAGTATATCTATCTGTCCCAGCAAATCCGGGAATGGAAAAGGTTGAAGGCTCAATATTGTATTCTGGGCCCATCTCATCCGCCACTACTTCTATCTTTTTTTCTCCTGGAACCAGTTTTCCTCCCTCATAATGACCTCCTGGAATTACCACTCTTATTGGTGTTCTGAATAATTTTCCTTCTGTTGAAATAAACCTGGTTGTAGATACTAGTATCTGAGAGTTAGTAGAATATTCGTTATATACGGTAATCATCCCTTTTGCTTTCCCTTCTTTTGTGGCTTTACCAGTGGCCGCAAAGCTTTCTATTACTGTTTTTTCTTTTTCAAAAATAAAACCAGGAATTACTCTCCCTGTAACATCAATGCTATCAGCAGAAACATCTATGGTTAAAGTCGTGTCTACTTTTAAATCCTCTGTCTCTGGCCAATAAGTAACTTCTGCCTTGCCCAAAGTAAACAGAAAGAATATAAGAAGTAAAAAAAGAATCATCCCTAGCGACCAAAGAAGTTTCTTTTTCTTTGGGAAAGAAATAGAAGTCTTTATCTTTTCCTTTTTTTTCTCTTTCAATTTAAGATTAACTACCTCTCGAGGGGCCGGCACTTCTATTCTCTTTGGCTCTCTTTTGGCTGGTATGTATATATCAACTATTCTTTTATTCGCCATGTATGAATTATATCAAAAAATTACTCCTCCTGTAAAATGGATTTTATCCTTCTAACCCCACTACTGGAAGATTCTTCTTTTATTATCTTAAATTTACCTAATTCCCCTGTATTTTTAGCATGAGGGCCGCCACATATTTCTTTGGAAAAATCACCAACGCTATAGACTTTAACCTTTTCTTCATATTTACTTTCAAAAACTCCTGTAGCTCCTTGTTTCTTTGCTTCCCCTAAACTCATTTCTTCGCAAATAACAGATAAATTCTCTTTTATCTTTTCATTCACTAAATCCTCCACTTTTTTAATTTCTTCTTCTGCCATTTTTTGAGGATGGGAAAAATCAAACCTTGATCTTTCTGTATTAATATTGCTTCCTTTTTGAAAAACACGGTTCCCTAATACTTTTCTCAAAGCAGCCAATAACAAGTGGGTTGCTGTGTGGTATTTAACAGCCTTCTCTCCTTCATCCGCCAATCCCCCTTTGAACATTCCAGCAGATGCAGTTCTGGAAAGTTCCTGATGTTTTAGGAATTCTTGTTTAAATTTTTCTTTATCAATTTTAATTCCTTTTTCTTTTGCCAATTCCTCTGCCAATTCTATCGGAAAACCATATGTACTGTATAAAATAAAAGGATCTGTTCCTTTCTCAAATTCTTTTAGCCCCTGCTCTAAAGCTTTTTCAAATTTTTCAATCTCTCTCTTTATAACGGAAATAATATCAGATTCTTTATCTTCAATTTCAGAATAGGTGTCTTTGTATATTTTTACTGTTTCTTTTACTAAAGATATGTAGAAATCTTCGGGTAATCCTAAACTCTTAGCGTATCTCACAGCTCTTCTAATTAAACGTCTGACAATGTATCCGTGTCCTAAATTAGAAGGTTCCACCCCTTTTTTGTCTCCGATAATGAAAACACTAGCTTTTATATGATCAGCAATAATCCTGAATTCTTTAGGATAATCTTTGTATTTTTTGCCAGATAGATCTTCTATTCTTTTAATAATAGGGAGAAAAACATCGGTCTTGTAATTATCATCCAATCCGTTTAAAGCAGCCAGCATTCTTTCCAGCCCCATGCCAGTATCAACGTTTTTCTGAGAAAGCGGTTCGTATCTGCTTTTATTCTTATAATATTCCATGAAAACATCGTTCCATACTTCCACCCATCTTTTATCGTTCGGATCAAACTCTTTTGGAGCTGGTTTTTCTCCAACCCAATAAAACATTTCCGTATCAGGGCCACAAGGACCGGTTTCGCCGGCCGGTCCCCACCAGTTATCTTTTTTACCCAATTCTTTTATTCTTTCCGGAGAAACGCCCAAATCCAGCCAAATCTGTTTTGATTCTTCGTCCTTTTTAGCGTCTGCGTCTCCAGCAAAAATAGAAATGGCTAAATTCTCTTTATCCATTCCCAACCATTTCTTAGAAATTAGAAATTCAAGGCTCATTTCTATGGCTTCCTTCTTAAAATAATCTCCCAAAGACCAATTTCCCAACATTTCAAAAAAAGTATGATGATAGGTATCCCCGACCTCGTCTATATCTCCAGTACGCAAACAAGGTTGGACATTCACTAATTTATTCCCTGCAGGATGCTTTTCCCCCATTAAAAAGAGGACTAGAGGATGCATTCCAGCAGTAGTAAACAAAACAGTTGAATCGTTTTCTGGGATCAAAGAAACAGGGGTTATAACCGCATGCTCCTTTTTTTTAAAGAAATCCAGAAACTTTTTTCTGAGATCTGTAGAATTCATTTAACTTAGGAAAATCTATCTGCTACACTTGAAGCAGCAAAAGAAAAAGGTTTAATTTTAGGTTCAAATCCGTTCCCCTTAATGAGACCTGTTACTTCCTTTATCATGTCTTTAGTCTTTCCGTTTTCTCCCACATCAGCATGTATGTATCTTAATTGATAATTGCATTTACCATCCTCCATCTTATTCACTTCTTTCTCAAACACTTCCTTTAAATGAAGGGCCAGTTGGCAGGAAAGAAAAACCTCTTCTAATATCCTGGTTTTATAAGTGTAGAATTTTTTGTCTTTATAATTTATTTTCTTTAAAAAGAATCTTCCTCCTTCTCCCACCCTCAAAACGACAACAGCCAAAGGAAAATTAGGTTCTTCTGAAGAGGATGAATCACACCCCACTATAACATCGTAAAAATTCTCTGGTTTCTCAGAAATATAGCTAAAAATCTCCTTTATCATCTCTTCTGTGTTAAGTTTTCCTCTTGTGGGATTAAAAAAATGCCCATTCAGGATTTTGTCCATAATATGAAATTCTAACAGTTTTTACTTCTCAAATCAATGACTTTATTATTTTAGAAAATTCGTCAGATTTCAAGGAGGCTCCGCCTATTAAAAGTCCGTCAAAAGCCGCATCAATAATATAATCTTTGGCGTTGGAAGAATTAACACTTCCTCCATACAAGACGGGTATCTCCATTTTCACTTTTTTCTTTATAATGTTTCTGGCTATTTTAGCGTCCCCCACATCATAGGCTTTTCCTGTCCCTATGGCGGAAACCGGCTCAAAAGCAATAATTACTTTTTGAATTTCTTTTTTAGATAAACCTCTTAAACCTCCTGCAATTTGAGAGTCTTTTTCAATACACATTATTGGAGTTAGGCCGACTGCTAATAATGACTTTATTTTTCTATTAACAATATAGTCCGTTTCTCCCTGGTATTTCCTTCTTTCTGAATGTCCTATTATGGCATATTTACACCCTAGATCTTTTATTTGCAAAGGAGATATTTCTCCAGTATAAGCTCCTTTTTCCTCCCAAAAACAGTCCTGGCTGCCAAGCTTTATTGCTCCTTTCCCAGAGAAATAAGGCAAGTAAACAAAAGGAGGACAAATAATAGTTTCTATCCTTTTTTGTTGAGCTATTTTTTTTGATAAAGAATCAAAAAGATTCTTAGCTTCTTTTTGATTAGGTGGATTACATTTCCAGTTTCCTACAATATATTTTTTCATATTATTGTTTTCTTAAGTATGCTGCTGCTTTTTCAGGTTCAATAGTTGATATTTCCATCCTGGAACCGAGTTCAAACCCTGCCCAAGTAGAAGTCTTTGGAATTATGGTCCAATGATAATGGTAAAAAGGATATTCCTTTCCGTCAGAAGGAGCAGTATGCAGATAAAAATTATAATCAGGGTGGTTTAAGGCTTTGTTCATCTTGTGCAATACAGTCTGGAAAGCTTCTGCTAAATACCATTTATCATTATCTGTTATTTTTTCAAAATAAGGCTCGTGTCTCTTGGGTGAAATTATTACCTGAAAAGCGGATTTTGAAGCAAAAGGACAAATAGCCGTGAAAGCAGAATTCTCAAAAACAATTCTCTTTTTAGCTTTCTTTTCCCATGCATTCATATAGCAATAAACGCATTTCCCTCTGTTTTCATAATACATTTCAGCATTTAACAAAGCCCTCTTTAAATCAACATCTATTAAAGGAGTAGTGGCTATCTGGGAATGAGGATGGTAAATAGAAGCTCCAGCCTCCTTGCCATGATTATGGAAAATAGCTACGTGTTCCACGAACTTGTTCTTCATCAAAGAAAGGTACCTGCTTTGATAAACTTCGAAAACTTCCTTCGTCTCACTTGTGGTAAACTCTCCCAAGTTCCTGTCATGGTCTTTAAACACAACCACCTCATGAAAACCAATAGCATTCATGGTTTCGTAGATATCCCCTTCTATTCTTTCTTCCAATTTTGAATTGGGAATAAAGGCAGGATATTTGTTGGGCACAACAATAGTTGTCCAGTTCTTTGGAATTTTATTTTCAGATACTTTTTTGCCTTTGTTGAAAATAAGCGTTGGTTTTTCCTGAACGGATAAATTACAAAACGGACATTTTGTTTTATCCTCTATTGCTTCTTTCCCCCCATTCTTTTTAAATGTTTCTGGTCTCCTGGCTCTTCCTGTAGCAATAACCACCCAGTCTTTAGAAATTAGGTCAAATCTTAATTCTGAAGGAAATTTTTTCTTTTTCATAAATTAATTATAAATTCCTTTTAAATTATTAAACTTTATCTTAAACATATCTAAAGCCATCTTTATTATACCATTAAACTTAACCGTGCTGCTCAAATCGTTCTTCCAGCAAACAGGCATCTCTTTTATTTTATATCCTTTTTTCTTGGCAACAATCAGTATTTCCGGATCAAAAGCAAACCTGTCTATAACACACTTAGGAAATACTTCTTCTACCATTTTATCCGAGAAGCACTTAAATCCACACTGGGTGTCTTCCATCCCCCAAAGGCCGACAACCAACTTTCTGAATAATTTAAACCCTTCTCCCAAAATAAAATGCCTCAACCAAGATTGAGGAGGATCCAAAATAGAATCTTTTAAATCTCTTGAACCAATAACAACATCAAACTTTCCTTTTTCAAACCAGGGCCACATTTTTTCTATCTGGTCAATGGAAGTAGAATTATCGGCATCGGTAAATAATCTGTATTTTCCTGAAGCCACCATAATTCCCTGCCTGACAACATATCCCTTTCCTTTGTTTTGTTTATTGTCTATAAGTCTGAGATTTTTAATTTCCGAAGTTAAATCGTTAACAACTTTGGCAGTATTATCCTTTGATCCATCAGACACGACTAAAATCTCATACAGATAATTCTGCTTTTTTAAATATTCGTTAATAGACCTAAGAGTTTTTGATATCCTTTTTTCTTCGTTATAAGCTGGAATGACAACTGAAAGATGCATAATTATTTTATTCTAACACAGTTAGAATTTTCACTCCATCTTTCGTTATGGCTATTGTCTGTTCAAAATGGCAGGACAAAGAGTTGTCCGCAGTAATAAAACCAAATCCGTCTTCTGATTTTTTGATCCTCCAATTTCCTTTAACAACCATGGGCTCTATACAAAAAACCATTCCTTCTTCTATCCTTGAACTAAATCCTTTTTCTTCGTAATTAAGTATCTGGGGATCTTCGTGAATGCTTTTTCCTATTCCATGTCCGCACAATTCCCTAACTACGCCCAGTTTCTGGCTCTCCACGTATTTTTGAATAGCTGTCCCAATGTCCTTAAAATAACCTCCAACTCTTACGGCCTTAACCCCAACTTTCAATGCCTGCCTAGTTACTTTAATAATCTTTTGAGCTTCAGAAGATATATTTCCCACAGGAAAAGTTTTCGCCATATCAGTATGAAATCCTTTGTATTCCATACCAATGTCCAAAGAAATAATGTCTCCTTCTTTCAAAGCTCTATTAGAAGGGACAACATGAACTATTTCCTCGTTAACAGAAGTGCAAAGAGCAGCAGGAAAACCATCATGCTCTTTAAAGGAAGGTTTCCCTCCAGATTTTAAAAGCAGGGTCTCTGCGACCCTGTCTAATTCCTTGGTGGTAATTCCTGGCCTTACGAGTTTCCCCACTTCTCTGAGGATTTCAGATAATATCTTACCACCCTCTTCCATTACTTTAATTTCCTCTGGTTTTTTCTTTAATATCATTTAACAGTTTTTGAAACATCTTTGAAAACATCTATCACAGACTGTTCTCCATTTATTTTACTTATTTTAAGTCCTTTTTTCTTAAACAAATCCAATAAAGGATATGTTCTTTCTTTATACTCTTTCAATCTAAATTTAATTGCTTCTGGAGTATCATCTTTTCTAGAAATAAGATCTGAACCATCAACAGGACACTTTGTAAGTTTTGCTGTTTCTTTGCTCCACATAATAGGATGTCTCATCAACTGGCAACTCCTTCTGTGAGAATTTCTGTATATTGACTCTTTAGCACTTACTTCAACCGAAAGAACTTTTACATTATTCTTCCCGTATAATTTATTTAAAACAGGGATGACTCTTTCTCCCTCATATATTGTTCTAGGAGAACCCGAAGTAACAATCCCCTTTCCTTCTTTAAACAATTCTTCTATCTTTTTAGTTATCCAATAAGTAATAAGAGGAGGACTCATTAAAACTCCATTTTCTCTCATTTTCTTTTCCTCTACTAAAAAATATTTCTTTCCCTCTACCTTAACGTAATCCGTTTTTTTTATATCTATTAAATTCTTCTCAATAATCTCACTAGTTTCTAAATGATAAAGACCGTATTTTTCGGCCAATAATTCAGATTGAGTTCCTTTTCCGGATCCAGGGGGTCCGAAAATAATTACTGTTTGAGTTTTTTTATTCATAGTAAATTAGAATGTTTCATACTCTCTCATCTCCAATTGAGATTTAATCTGGCGCATCATGTCCAATGCCACTGAAACAACGATTAATAATGCTGTCCCTCCGATAAAGAAATTAAACACTGTAACTCCTGTGATTCCTCCAACTATGGAAGGCATAATGGCTATGGTTCCCAAAAATAAAGCTCCTATTAACAAAACTCTGTTTAATATGTAATACATGAAATTTGCAGTAGAGCTTCCAGGTCTTATTCCGGGAACAAAACCTCCCATTTTCTGCAAATTAGTAGATATGGCTTTAGGATCAAAAGTAACAGCAGTATAAAAGAAGGTAAACAATACAACTAAAATAAAGTATAAACTTCCGTAAGTCCAGGGATTTTGGAAAGCTTCTCCCACCCATCTGGCTGCCTCTCCGACAAACCCCCCTGCTCCACCCAAAAATCCCGCTATCATACCCGGAAAAAGCATGATGGAAAGAGCGAATATAATAGGGATTACTCCGGCAGGATTAACATTCAAAGGTAAATAAGTGGAAGCTCCTCCGTACATTTTCATACCTCTGACTCTTTTGGCGTAAGAGACAGGGATATTTCTTCTTCCTTCGTTAATCAAAACGACTCCGGCAATAATTAATAATGCCATTCCAGCAAATAACAGATAAGAAGGAATTTTGGCAGGATCCCAAGTTAAAGCCAGCTGCCTTATGTTGTTGGGGACATCAGAGATAATTCCGGCAAAAATAAGCAAAGAGACTCCGTTCCCTATTCCTTTTTCGGTAATCAGCTCTCCAAGCCACATTAACAAAACTGTTCCAGCTGTAATGGTTAAAAGAGCCGTCGCTAAAACTCCTCCAGATAAATTAGTAATTATCTGCTGGCTCTGCAAAAGAGACAACATAGCATATCCCTGTAAAGCAGCTAAGGGAACGGTAGCCATTCTTCCGAATTGGTTAAATTTCTGTTTTCCCGCTTCTCCTTCTTCTTTATACATTCTTTCCAACGCGGGAAATATCATAGTCAACAACTGTAAAATAATAACAGCTGTAATGTAAGGACCTAATCCAAGCATAACAATAGAAAGCTTGTCTAAGGCCCCTCCAGTAAACATGTTCAACAAGCCAAAAACCTGATTTCCTTCAAAAAAATCCTTCATCCTGTCTGCGCTTATTCCAGGAACAGGAATATTTGCCATTAGCCTAAATATTCCGAATACAACCAGAACAAAGAGAATCTTATCTCTCAAGTCTTTTATCTTGAAAATTTGAATTGTTTTTTTAAGCCAATCCATATTTTTAATTATATTTTACCTCCAGCTTTCTCTATTTTTTCCTTAGCGGATTTAGAAACCAAGCAGTTTTCAAAAACTAAAGCTTTCTTAATTTCTCCTGTACCCAAAATCTTTATTTTTGGTATCCTTCCACCTATTTTACGCACTAAACCCTTTTTAGACAATATTTCTGAATTTATTTTTTCTCCAGCTTCAAAATGTTTTTCCAAAACGTCTAAGTTTAAAACAGCCACGTTAAAAAGCTTTGTTACAGGTTTAAACCTGTAGCCTCTCAATTTAGGATATCTTTTAACCAATTCTCTAATATCAGGGGGAAGGTTTTTTCCGGCTCTAGATTTTTGTCCTTTCATGCCCTTGCCGCAATAAGTTCCCTTCTTTCCTCCCCTGCCGATTCTCTTTGATTTCCTTATTCCTTTTTTTGTTCTTAATTCATGAAGCTGCATATTATCTCACTCTTAATTTCTTTAAAGCTTCTATCGTTGCGTGAGCATTGTTCAATTTATTCTTAGTTTTGCTTATGATTTTGGAAGAAATGTTCCTAATGCCAGCCAAAGTGCAAATAACTCTGACAACACCTCCGGCAACCAAACCTCTTCCTTTTCTCTGGGGTTTTAAAAGAACCCTGGATGCGCCGAATTTAGCCTCTGTTTCATGAGGTATGGTTTCTTCCACGATATTTACGGTTATTAAATGCTTTTTAGCCAGTCTGGTTGATTTTTCCACTGCCTGGGCTACGTCCACTCCCTTGGCCACTCCTACTCCGACTTTACCAGCCTTATCTCCAACAACCATTACTGCCCTGAACCTGAAATGTCTTCCACCTTTGGAAACCCTAGCAACTCTGGCCAAATCCAAAAGCTTTGAGTCAAACTCATCTTTCTTTTCTGCTGGTCCCCTTCTTTGGAATCTTCTCTTGGTTTTGAAATCTTCCATAGTATTAAAATTTTAATCCTCCTTCCCTGGCTCCTTCAGCCACAGCCTTAACTCTACCGTGGTACTGATAACCAGCTCTGTCAAAAACAACCTTTTCTATTTTTTTCTCTATAGCTGCTTTAGCTATTGTTTTCCCGATGTTTTTTGCTGTTTCTATCTTTCCTTTAGATTTCTTAATAGATATGTCATTAACAGAAATAATTGTCTTTCCTTTTTCATCATCTATAAGCTGAGCGTATATGTGTTTGGCCGATCTGAAAACGCAAAGCCTTGGAGCTTTTGCAGTTCCTGAAACCTTAGCTCTTACTCTTTTATGGCGTCTGATTCTTTTTTCTTTTTTCTCTAACATATTATTTTGCCTCTCCAACTCCTGCTACTTTTTTGCCAACCTTTCTTCTAACATATTCTCCGACATATCTTATTCCTTTTCCTTTATATGGCTCAGGCTTTCTAACTTTCCTGACGTTGGCAGCAAACTGACCGACTGCTTCCTTATCTATTCCGGAAATTGTAATTATATTCTTTTCAACAGTAGTTGTAAGACCTTCGGGAATTTCCAGTTTAACGGGATGGCTAAATCCTATATTTAAATTTAAATCATTACCTGAGATATCCGCTTTGTATCCCACTCCCTGTATTTCCAATTGTTTTTGGAACCCTTCTGAAACTCCACTTACCATATTGAACAACAACATTCTGGTAAGCCCCCACAAAGACTTAGCCAGTTTTTCTTCAGAAGAAATGGAAGTTAAAATAATATTATCTTTCATTTCAATCTTAACTTCAGGCCTAAATTCTCTGGATAATTCTCCTTTTGGACCTTTTACTACTACCTTTTGCCCCTCTATCTTTACTTCCACTCCTGCCGGTATTTCAATTGGATTTTTTCCTATTCTACTCATATTATTACCAAATTTCAAAAATTACCTCTCCTCCGATTTTGCTCTTTTTGGCTTCCCTGTCTGTCATAAGACCTTTGGAAGTGGATATAACGGAAATTCCATATCCACTCTTAATTCTTTTCAATTTCAAATAATCAGAGTATATCTTCTGTCCTGGCTTGGAAACTTTTCTTAACCCTGATATCGCTCCGATCTTATCATTATATTTCAAAGTGATTTCCATTGAATCTTTGGATTTCTTATTTTTTTTCTCTACCTTGGATATAAATCCGTTCTTTTCCAAAATCTTGGCAAGTCCATATTTAAATTTAGAAAAAGGAACGTCCACTGTTGGATGTTCAACAGCTTGGGCGTTTCTTATTCTGTTTAACATGTCTGTTATTGGATCTGTCATATTTTTACCAACTGCTCTTTTTAACTCCTGGTATTAAACCTTGATTAGCCATTTCTCTGAAACAAATTCTACATAAACCAAACTGTCTCATGTAAGCTCTCTTTCTCCCACATCTAAAACACCTATTACTTATTCTAGAACTGAATTTCTGCTTTCTTTTTGATTTGGCGATTTGTGATTTGATGGCCATATTATTTACTAAACGGGACTCCTAATAATTTAAACAATTCTAATCCTTGTTCTCTGTTTTTTGCTGTTGTCGTAACTGTTACTTCTAATCCGAAAATGTTTCTTATCTTTTCAGGAAGCACTTCGAAAAAAGCAATATGTTCTTTTACGGCCAAAGTTAAGTTTCCATTCTGGTCAACTGATTTCAAATTGATTCCTTCAAAATCCCTGGTTCTAGGTAGAGTTAAATGGATCAACCTTTCCAAAAAGTCATACATCTTCCTTCCTCTTAAAGTAACTTTAGCCCCTAAAATCATTCCTTCTCTGACTTTAAAACTGGCGATAGCTTTTTTAGCCACTGTCTCCACCGGTCTTTGACCGCAGATTGCAGCTAAATCTTCCATAACGCCTCCAATAATCTTCTTTCTCTCATCCGCAGTTTTGGAAACTGTCTGCTTGCCGAAACCAGTGTTTATGGTCACTTTTTCGATTTTGGGAACCTCCATGTCATTCTTAAAACCAAACCTCTCTTTCATGGCCGGAATAACTGTCTTTTTATATTTTTCTGTTAATGGAATAATCATTAAATTTCTTCGTTACATTTTTTGCAAATCCTAACCTTGTTTTTCCCGCTTGTTTTATACCCAACCCTGGCTGGTTTGTTGCATTTAGGACAAATTATCTTGACGTTGGAAACTGAAATCCTGCCGGGGAGTGAAATTATCTGTCCTTTTTCTCCCTGTTTTTTTGGCTTTTGATGCTTTTTTCTCAAATTAGCCCCTTCCACTATAATCCTTCCTTCTGCTGGAAAAGCTTCATAAACCTTTCCTTTTTTGCCTTTGTCTTTGCCAGATATTATTAAAACTGTATCGTTTTTCTTTATCTTCATAATATTAAAGCACTTCTGCGGCCAAATTAACAATCTTATCAAAACCTTTTTCCCTTAATTCCCTAGGGACAGGACCTGTAATTCTTCCTCCTTTGGGCTCTTTTGTCTTTGCTTCCAAAATTACAGCGGCATTATCATCAAACCTAATATATGTTCCATCCTTTCTCCTGTAGCTTTTTTTCTGCCTTACTATTACAGCTCTGACAACTTCGTGCTTTTTGACTATTCTTCTGGGTTCAGCAACTTTCACAGCGGCCACGATGATATCTCCCAACTGGGCATACCTTCTTCTGCTGCCGCCCAAAACCTTAAAACACTGGATCATTTTAGCTCCGGTATTGTCTGCGACTTTTAATTTTGTTTGTGGCTGTATCATAAATTTACTTTGTTTCTTCTTTTTTTTCTTCTTCTGCCTCCTCTGTAATTTCTTCTGCTATCTCTTCTTTCTTAACAGCTACCAAAACTTTTACAACTTTCCATCTCTTGTCTTTTGAAATAGGCTTGCATTCCTTTATCTGAACTTTATCTCCCACTGAGAACTCACCTACAGCCTGGGCTTTGTAATTCTTATGCCTTTTGTACCTTCTCAGATATTTTGAATGCTTTAAAATCCTTTCCACCTGAACCACCACCGTATCTTTTGTTTTGTTTGAAGTTATAATTCCTGTTAATACTTTTTTCATATTTTTATAAGGATTTAATTAAGGTCAAAATCTGGGCTATTTCTTTCTTGGTTTTCTGGACTTCCTTAACATTCTTTACCTTTCCGGCAGATAAATCAAACCTCAACTGCCTAAGACTATCTCTGTCTTCTGCTAATAGTTTTTCTAGATCAGATTTATTCTTTTGTCTTAATTCGACTATTTTCATAAAATTATTTTCTCTCAACTATTTTTGTTTTAATTGGCAATTTATCTGTAGCTTTACTAAAAGCTTCCTTTACTATATTTTCTTTCAAGCCGTCTAATTCAAATATTATCCTTCCTGGTCTTATCGGAAAAACGTAATGGTCAACTGATCCCTTTCCCCCTCCCATAGGAACTTCCTGTCCTTTCTTGGTGACTGGTTTGTCGGGAAATACTCTGATCCAAAGTTTTCCTCCTTTCCTTAAATATCTAATAATAGCCCTTCTGGCCGCTTCTAGCTGTCTGGCCGTAATCCATTTTGTTTCCATCGCCATTAAACCGAAAGATCCGAAAGAAACGTCGGTCCCTTTGAAAGACACTCCTTTAGATTTTCCTCTTCTCCATTTTCTATGTTTAACTTTTCTGGGCATTAATATGGGCATGTTTCTTATTCAAATTTTTCTCCTTTATAAATCCAGACTTTAATTCCAACTGTTCCGTAAGTTGTATTAGCTACTTCCAAAGCATAATCAATATCAGCCCTTATGGTTTGTCTTGGCATTCTCCCCTTTTTCAACCATTCTCTTCTGGCAATTTCAGCGCCGCCTAATCTTCCGGCCATTTCTATCCTAGCGCCTTGGTTAGTTCTGGAAGCCATTATCTTTTCTAAAGCCTGCTTGATGGTCTTTCTGTGCGGCATTCTTCTTTCCAATTGCTGGACTACCCACTGAGCAGATAATGCAGCAGATGTCCAAGGATCTTTTATTTCTTTTATTTCTATTTTCAAATCTATCTTTTCCCTAGTTTTAACCTTGGTGTTTTTGAAAATCTTTTTTTCTAAAAGCTTTTTCAAATCTTCTATCCCCGCGCCTCCTCTACCGATAATAAGTCCTGGACGGCTAGAATATATAATAACTAATAATTTGCCCGGGAATCTTTCTATTTCCACTTTTTCTGTACCTAATTTCCCTATCTTTTCCTTTAACAATTCTCTAATCCTAAAATCCTCCTCAAGATACTGTGGAGTTTTTTTAGTGTTCAACCATCTTGAGCTCCAGCTTTCCAAGCCTTTTAACCTATATGCTTTTGGATGTACTTTATGTGCCATAATTAAAATGCTTTTCTTCTAAACATTCTTCTTGCTCCTGGATCAACCTTTGTTTTTCTAATATCAAATTTCTGTGTTGCTTTTGCTTTTTCGGTCTTTACCTCTTTCTTTTCTTCTTTCACTTCTTCTTGCTTTACTTCTGCTTCCTTAACTTCCTTTTTCTTACCTACCTTCTTTCCGACAACTACCTCTTCTAAAATTATAGTAATGTGGGAAGTCTTTTTCTGTATCTCAAAAGCCTGTCCTCTGGATCTGGCTCTCCATCTCTTGAATTTGGGGCCCTCATCCACTGTTATCCTAGCTATAAATAAATTAGTAGGATCTAATTGAAAATTATTCTTTGCATTTGCTATTGCCTGGTTTAATAATTTTAAAATAGGTTCAGCTGATTTCTGTTTGGCAAAAGTTAAAATATTCTGAGCTTTTTCAGTATTTTTCCCCCTAACCAAATCTGCCACTAATCTTACTTTCCTCGGAGATGTTCTTAAATTGTTCAACTTAGCTACAACTTTCATATTTATTTTTTAGCTTCTGGCTTTTCCGCTGCCATCTTGGCTGTTTGCTGTTCAGTTGCCTTATTTTCCATTTCTTTCTGCATCCTACCTCCATGTCTGTGGAATTTGGTGGTAGGAGAAAATTCGCCTAATTTGTGTCCGACCATGTTTTCAGTAGCTCTGACGGTAATAAAATCTTTTCCGTTGTGCACTGCAAAAGTAAATCCTACCATTTCTGGTGTAATGGTTGATCTGCGGGACCAAGTCTTAATAATCTCGTTTCCTCCCGCCTTCAACTTTGATACTTTCTTTAATAAATTGTCGTCCACAAAAGGACCTTTTTTCAGTGACCTTGGCATATTATCTCTTTTTCTTCTTTCTTCTTTGAATTATAAGTTTTTTTGTCCATTTTTTCTTTTTTCTAGTCTTAACTCCCAAAGCAGGCTTACCCCAAGGAGTTTTTGGATGCTTCAAACCTATGGGAGATCTTCCTTCTCCACCACCATGAGGATGGTCAACAGGATTCATAGCTGTTCCTCTAACCGTAGGCCTGATTCCTTTTCTCCTGTTTGCACCTGCATTCTTAATTCTGATAAACTTGTGCTCTGGGAAAGAAACTTGACCGACTGAAGCGAAACATTCTCCCGGAATCATTCTGGTTTCGGTTGAAGGGAGAATCAAATGGGTAAATTTATCTTCTTGGTTCATTATCTTTGCAGATGTTCCAGCTCCTCTAATCATTTTCCCTCCTTTTCCTGGCTCCAATTCAACATTATAAACCTGAGTTCCTACTGGAATGTTTTTAATCTTCATCCTGTTTCCAGGTTTTATATCTGCTTTTTCATCGCAAATTATATCATCCCCTATTTTTATTCCGTCAGGAGCTATGACATATCTTTTATCTTTATCCGCATATTCTAACAAACAGATGAATGATGTTCTGTTTGGATCATACTCTATTGATACTACTTTTGCCGGAATTTCCATCTTTTCCTGTCCGAAATTGATAATCCTATAAAGCCTTTTGACTCTGCCTCCTTTGTGGGAAATAGTAATTCTGCCTCCACCTCCTTTGCCGGCTTTATTTTTCAATCTTATGGTCAATCTCTTTTCCGGTTCTTTTTTTGTTAAAATCTTATACTGTTTCATATTTATCTGGGTAATATTTCAATTTTTTGTCCTTTTGCTAAACAGACTATTGCTTTCTTATAACCAGTCCTGAATCCTTGGGTTTTTCCCACTCTCCTGGCCTTTTTATGAATATTAATAATTCTAACAGCGGTAACGTCAACTCCAAATAAATCCTCTACTGCTCTTTTTATTTCTATCTTGTTAGATCTTGGCCATACTTTAAAAATATATTGGTTCTTTCTAGTCAAGTCAGATGCCTTTTCAGTAACATGTGGGGATTTCAAAACATTAAAAGATATTCCTTTTGTCTTTTTCTCCTTTGGCTTTAAAACTTTCTTTTCTGCCCTTTCTACAGGTTTTTCTTCTTTTTTCACAACAGGCTTTTTCTTTAGTGTTTCTGGCTTTTCTTTTGGAGCTTCCTTTTTTTTCTTTTTAAATATGTCTAAAATGGCCATATTATTTCACAAATGTTTCTTTTATAGTCTTTAAACTCTCTTTTGGAAGCAATACATTCTTGACTGACAATAAGTCTAAAGCATTCAATTTATTAGCTTCCATAATATTTAAATTAGGAATATTCCTTCCGGCCTTTAACATTTTCTGGTCTGTCTTTGGCAATATTAATAAAGAAGACCCTTTAATCTTCATTTTTTTCAATACTTCTACCATTAACTTTGTTTTATACTTTTCCAATTTTAAATCATCCAGAACAAAGATAAAGTTATTTCTGGCCTTATCTGACAAAGCCATGAATAAAGCCTGTCTTTGTATTTTCTTATTTATTTTCTTTTTAAAATTCCTTTCTTTAGTAGGGCCGAAGGTTACTCCTCCGCCTTTCCATATAGGAGATCTTCTAGAACCATGCCTGGCTCTACCTGTCCCTTTTTGCCTCCAAGGTTTTACGCCTCCGCCTCTGACATCTCCTCTGCCTTTGGTATTAGCTATTACTTGCCTTCTGTTTGAACTCTGGCTTGTTACAACCTGATGAAGTAAATCTCTATTAGTCTCAACTTCAAAAATCTCTTTGGGCAAGAGTACTTCCTCTACGGATTTACCTGTTTGGTCGTAAAGCTTTACTTTCATAATTAGGCTTTAATTTCTAATAATATTCCATTTCTTCCGGGAATTGCTCCTCTTAAGGCTAATGTATTGTTTTCTTTATCAACTTTCATTACCTCTACATTTTTTACAGTAACCCTGTCAGATCCCATTCTGCCTGGCATTTTCTTTCCTTTAATAACTCTTGCAGGAAAAGTAGAGCCGACAGAACCTAATGTCCTATGTTCATGTTTAACCCCATGGGTCTGGTTTCTTCCACTAAAACCCCATCTCTTAACACCGCCTTGAAAACCCTTTCCTTTGGAAGTGCCAGCTACTTTAACCCTGTCTCCTTCTACAAAAACAGAGACATCTATGGTGTCTCCAACTTTATACTGCCCACCTTTAAACTCTCTCTGAAATTTAAAAGGTTTCTTTGCCATTGGTTTCTTAATTTTGTTCTTTTTCTCAATTTTATCATATCCGATCTGCAAAGCTTCATATCCGTCTTTCTCTTTTGTCTTGGCCTGCAATACTTCGCAAGGACCTGCCATAACCAAAGTCACAGGAACCACTTTCCCTTGTTCATCGAACATCTGACTCATCCCTATTTTTTTACCTAGTAAAAATTTGGCCATGATTTTTTCAACAAAAAAACTGGGGCATTGCCCAGCTGTTCACAAGGCAATTTAACTAAATGTTTTAACTATTTGTTAGTTCAAACATGTTATTAAACCTTTAGTTTACGATAGATAAGTTTAGCATTAAGCTGAAAAGTTGTCAAACCCCTGGCAGTGTGGGACTATGTTGGAACCTTTATTTTACGAATAACTGAGCCTAAATCCTAATTCAATAATACATCTAATATCTCTTGCTTTTGCAATAAATCATTAAAAACAAAATTTGGATTTTCTTTTTTCAAATCTTCTATAGAATATTTTCCAGTAGCGACCCCTATTGTTTTAATTTTAGCTTCTTTTCCCGCTCTAATATCTAAAGGAGTATCACCTATAACAAAAACATTATCATTATAGTTAAAATCGAATACATTTTCTGCTCTTTTAATTGCTATCTTAATTAAATTAGATCTAACTTCGTCATCCGATCCAAAGCCCCCAATTTTAAAATAATTATCGAGGCCAACTTTCTTCATTTTAGCCATTGCTATAGGTTCCAAATTCCCCGTAAGCAACCCTGTTAGTATATTATTTTTAGACAATTCTTCTATTAATTCTTTCGATCCTTTACTTGCAGTCATTTCCTCTGTCTCTATATTTTCTTCAAAAATAGTTACCATTTCTTTCATAACTTCTTTCATTTTCCCTCTAATTTCTTCTTCATCTATCCCCTTAGTAGCCAAAACTTCAATTACTATTTGTTGATCTGTTTTCCCGTCAGGGGCAATTGTATGAATATTACAGTCTACCCCAAAAACTTTCTTAATTGCCTTACTAAAAGATATTGAATGAAGACTAGTTTTTGATATTTTTTTAATTAGAGTTCCGTCTATATCAAACAAAATAAATTTATTCATTTTATGATTTTATTATATTTATTATTAGCTGGGAGACTAGGATTCGAACTTACCAAAAACTCCGCCTACATAGCGGAGCTTTTTTATTTACATTTTTCTTTCGATATCTACACCAGCTGGTAAGTTGAGACTTGAGAGACTATCTATTACCTTCTGATTAGGATTTAAGATATCTATTATTCTTTTATGAACCCTCATCTCGAACTGTTCTCTGGCATCCTTATGAATAAAAGAAGAC
>JBDRGQ010000019.1:0-3233 GCA_043817685.1 bacterium
TTCTAATTTCTCGGGAAGAATACGAAAGGCTTATAGAAACTCAGAAGGTTGCTGAGGAAGATGTTTTGCGTTGGACAAGAGAAGCTAAAATCTTAAAAAGAAGCGGCCGATTGCCGAAGTTAAAGTCTTGGACAGATTTCAAGAAATGAAACTTTCTAATATTTATTATCATCCCCAATTCAAAAAATCTTTCTTAAGCTTACCAAAAGATATCCAGGAAAAAGCGAAAGAAAGAATAAAAATCTTTAAAGAAAAACCATTTTATCCCCCTTTAGGTGCTCACAAACTCCACGGAAAACTAAAAGAACAGTGGAGTTTTCTTATTAAAAGGCAATATAGGATTATTTTTATCTTTGAGAATAGTGATGCGATTTTCTTAGACGTCGGTACTCACAGCATTTATAAATAACTTCTGGTTAATTTTACCCAATCTTCTACTTTTAGAGTTTCAGCCCTTCTCTCGGGCTGAATTTTATTTTTCAAAAGCCAATTTTCCACTTTGGTTCGATTAAGTAGGAGTTTTTTTGAAAGATTGTTAATTAATTGTTTCCTAGGATTGGCAAATCCCGCCTTCACTATTTTGAAAAATAAATCTTCAGTTAAACTTGGTTTAGTGATATTTGTAATTTTAATAACAGCTGCATCAACTTTGGGCTTCGGCCAAAAAGATGTTCTAGGAATAAAAGAAATAATTTCAGGTTTAGCGTAAAACTGCACAGAAACAGCTAAGATACTCATTTCGGGAGGTTTGGCGCAAATTCTTTGTCCTACTTCCTTTTGTATCACCAATACCATTAATTGAGGCGAAACCTCATCTAATTCTAAGAATCGGCGGATAATGGGAGCAGTCAAATAAAAAGGCAAATTTGCCACTACTTTATAATTTTTAGGCAAGTGGTAGTTTTTTAAATCAATTTTCCTTATATCTCCTTGAATAATCTCTATATTATGGAAATCCTTTAAGGTTTCTTTTAGAATCTCTACCATTTTTAGATCTTTTTCCACAGCTATTACATTCGTTACTTTTTTAGCTAATTCTTGAGTCAACACTCCTAATCCTGGTCCTATTTCCAAAACAATATCTTCTGAATTGAGTTCAGCTGCTTTTATAACCCTTTTTACTGCTTCTTTATCAATTAAAAAGTTTTGGCCTAGGCCTTTTGAAGGGGAAATTGTGTATTTCTTGAGGATATCTTTGACGTAATTTAAGCTCATGACCATATTTTAGCACAATTCCAGCCCTTGACTCCATTCCTTAAATAGCGTATCTTAAAAGAAGTATGCTAGATGATGGTAATAAACGTTTTTCGCTTTTTAAGGGAGTTTTGAGGAACGCCCTTCTTCTTTTAGTTGGTATTATTCTGGTTTCTTTGCTTTTTGGTTCCGATAAAGCCAGTTTTTCTTCAGCCAGCATTTCCAGATTATTTGACAAGAACGAAGAACAGGAATTGTTTATTGCGCCGGCAAAAGGATTTGTTCCTGAATCTCCTGAGTTCCTTTTGGTTGAAAACTGCAGCTTAAAATCAGCCACTCCTCCGACCAGCTTTTCCCCGCAGATTTTAGGAGCCTTAGTGGGAGGTTATGAATTGGAAGATACGAAAAAGGTTGTTGTTGAATATCTTGTTGAAGAAGGAGACAGTTTGTGGTCGCTCAGCCAGAAATTCAATATTTCTTTAAATACGATTCTTTGGGCGAATAATTTAAAATCAAACTCAATATTAAAACCAGGTCAGAAGTTGATTATTCCTCCGGTTTCAGGCGTTCTCCATTACGTTAAAACAGGAGACACTATTTCAGGAATTGCCCAGAAATACAAAGGAAAAACAGAAGAAATAATCAGCGTTAACAACCTTTCTGACGAAGCAGACATCTATATCGGAGATATTGTCATTGTGCCAAATGGTACCATGCCAGTAGTTTCCAGTCCGGTTGCGCCCCAATGGGTTCCCATAGCGAACTCCTACTTTATTTGCCCTATTTCCGCCCCTTGTAGGATCACCCAGGGTCTTCACTGGTATAACGCCATAGATTTTTCACATGGTAAGTGCGGGGAAGCTATTTTTGCCGCAGCTGCTGGAGAAGTTCTTAGGGTTAAACTAACGAATTCTGTTTCTAGATGGGCTTTTGGCGGAGCAGGAAATACTATAACTATTTTACATCCTAACGGCGTAGTAACTAGTTATGGCCACATTGCCGCCAGTTTGGTAAATCCCGGAGATCAGGTTTCCCAGGGCCAGATTGTCGCTTTAATGGGCGGCCAGCCAGGAACTCCGGGAGCAGGATTATCCACTGGTTGCCATTTGCATTTCGGAGTGTCAGGAGCTAGGAATCCTTTTGCTAAGTAATAGGATTTCAAATTTATTATAAAAGCAAATAACCCGTATTAAGCGGGCTTTACTTTTTTACTTTCATACGATACAGTAAAATTGTATGGCTAAAACATTATTACAAGATAAAAAATTAAATAATTTAGTTCGCCAGACCATTATCGAAACAATTAGGGAAATTTTCAATGATCCTGATTATGGTTTGCCCCTTACTTCTCGAACAATTCAAAGACTTAAAAAATCGATGAAATCGAAAAAAGCTGGCCGAGTAATTAATTTTGAAGAAGTTTTAAAGCAATACTCTAAATAATATGCTTCAATGGAAGATTGTTTTTACCGTTGAGGCAAATGAAGATTTAGATAAACTGGATAAACAAGTTCGGCAAAGAGTTGTTGAGAAGATGTTGTGGCTAAAAGATAATTTCGATCAAATAATTCCTTTGCCTTTAGGTGGCAAATGGCAAGGTCTTTTTAAAGTAAGAGTTGGTGATTGGCGGATTATTTACGAATTAGAGGATTTAAAGAAACAGATAACCATTCACCGAATAGCTCTCAGAGACAAAGTTTATAAAAGAAGATAAAAATATTTAAAAATAAAAACACCGAATTTCACTTCGATGTTTTTATTTATTTTTCGCACTTTAAACAGAATCTTGCTTCAGGATGGATTTTTAATCTGTTTTCATCGATCGGTTTACCGCATTTTTCGCATTTGCCGTACTTTCCTTCCTTTATCTTTTCCAGAGCCAGGTTAATATCTTTCAACCTTAATTCCAGGTTGTGCTCTAAAGACAAAAGGGTTGAGTATTCCTCAACTTCATCAGCCGCCTTTTCAAGAGCCCCTGATCCTGTTTCTCCGCTGTCAAAACTGGGAAAACGGGTATCCCAGTCGCCTTTTAACTTTTT
>JBDRGQ010000020.1:0-50657 GCA_043817685.1 bacterium
ATAACGTCCTCAATATATATAAAATTATAAATAGAATTTTTATTAACGTATAATTTTATATCATTATTTAAAAATCCTTGGATAACATCAAAAATGGGGCTTTTGTACATTCCAGGTCCATAAATTCCAGTTATTCTAAAAATTACGTAATTAATTCCAAATAAATTAGCATACATTTTTATATATTCTTCTCCTATTAATTTTTCGAAACCATAAGGATAAATACCATTGTTTCCTACTAAATCGGTTTCTTTGGTTTTTTTTAAATCTTTATAAATCAAAACTGATGAAGTAAATATTATTTTTTTAACTTTTGCTTCTCTAGCTGCTTCTAATAAATTTACCGTACCAATAACATTAGATTTAAAACTTTCAAAAGGGTTAGTTTTGGATAAATAAGGTTTATTAAGGGCGGCTAAATGATAAATTACATCTATTCCTTTAGGAAGTTTAATCTTTTTTCTTAAATCTAAATTATCAATATCGTATTTAATCAACTTGTGTTTTCTTTTTTTCAAGGAATAACATAATTTTCCCCCTAAAAAGCCCCTTGCTCCAGTAATAGCTATTTTCATATTTTAATTAAAATTAAAAAATCCTTTATTCGACTTTAATTAAATGTATTTCTCAAGAAACGTATCAAATGTCTTAAAAACATAATTAAGATGTTTTGGGGTAAGCGCCTGATGGCAACCGATAACGAAAGCATTTCTCATAAGATAGTCGGAATTTTTAAATCTTCCTGGATTTTTTTGTCGGAAAGCCGGCTGCCGAGATATATTTCCCCCAAAAATCGGCCGAGTCTGGATACCTTTTTCTTCAAGAAAAAGAACTATGTCATTACGACGAAATGGGCAACCCGGGGCAAGAATCACCGGATAGGCCAGCCAATTAGTATACGCCTGAGAATATTGATGAGGCATTAAAAACCAAGGTTTTTCTTTGAAATACTCGTATAGTGCTTTAAAGTTATGAATTCGGCGTTTAGTAAACCCTTTGAGCTTCCCTAGTTGAGCAAGGCCAAATGCGCCCTCAATTTCTATTGGTTGAAAATTAAATCCCTTTTCTAAAAAAACAAATTTTGAATCGTAGGGTATGTCGTCGATTTTAATATTAAATCTGCTTTCTAAATTCTCTGATTCTTTATGAAGTGCTGACGAACGTCCCCAACCCCGCAACACTAAAAGCCTGCGGTAAATTTCCTTACTGTCCGTCATCACCATACCACCGCCTCCGGCTGCTGTAATAATGTGGGAAGCGTAGAAGGAAGTAGTAACCATATCAGTATACTTTCCAATCGGTTTTTCTCTCCAGGCCGCACCAATAGTATCACAGGAATCAAGAATCAATGTTGTATTATACTTTTTGCTCAATCGTCGTAATTTATCTAAATGAGGTAAATTCCCCATGAGTGCGGGAATGAGTAGAATACGCTTCTTACTAGATTTCTTTTTGAGTATATTTTCAACTGCATCTATATTGATTTGTAGTGTATCTTGATCAATATCAACGAGTCGAGTTTTCATTCTAGCCTGCCAGATTGGAAACACTACCCCACCCAGCGTCAAAGCTTGTGTCACGACCTCAGTACCGACATCACCGCTCACATAAAGCGCCAAAAAGTTTGCCGAAGATCCGGAGTTAACCATGACACCGTATTTTTTCCCGAAAATTTTAGCCACTTTTTGTTCATACTCTCGGACATATTTTCCGGGAGCTATCCAATTTGTTTTTAATACTTTTTTTACTGCGTTTCTTTCTTCGTCGCCGAATGTTGCGTATGTGTAAGGTATTTTCATAAAAAAGATTTAATTGTTATTTTTATTCCTTTTTTCAGAGAGACCTTTGGTTGATAATTTAATTTTTTTTCCGCTTTTTTAATATCTTCCCAAATAATCTGAATGGAATCATTACGATGAGGTTTACATATAACCTCTGTTTTCCTTCGGAGAATTTTTTCTATCGTCCCTGCCAATTCATTAACGGTAGTTAACTCGTTATTAGAGATATTAAAAATCTCACTTTTTTTGAAATTACATTTTCTCAGTACTTGTAGAATACTCTCTATAACATCTGAAACAAAAATGAAATTTCTGGCTTGCTCACCATCACCATAAATTGTGATTTTATTCTCTTTTTTTATAGAATTTAAAAAATTATACACCACACCCTTATTATTTTCCGGCCCGTAAATGTCAGAAAATCTTAAAATAACATATTTTATGCCAAAATTATCATCATAATATTTCAGCAAATCTTCGCCAATTTTTTTTGTTAAGGCGTAAAAACCCTTGGGATGCAATTCATCTGTTTCTTTTGATGGCCGATTTTTAGAAGGTCCGTAAACAGTCCCAGAAGAGGCATAAATAATTTTTTTAACCTTATTTTGAGAGCATGCTTCTAACAGATTAGCGGTGGCTATCACATTAGACCTTACCAGACTTCCAAAGGGCGGAAAAAAAGTCCCGACTAAATGAATTACTAAATCTGCATCCCTTACAAGATCATTTAGAGTTTCTTTTTTTAATAAGTCTCCCTTAACTATTTTCAGTGAGGACATTTCTCTTTTAAGGAATTCAGCGTTATCTTGTGCCAAAATTCTTAAATCGAATTTTTCTGTGGTCAATTTTCTCACTAAATGTCTCCCGATAAATCCTGTTGCACCGGTAATAGCAATTTTCATATTTTTATAAGTTTATTGTATTTAGTATTCCCTTTTAAAAATACTTCTTGCCAGTGTCTATACATATGAACTCCGAAATTTATTTTTACTTTAGGGATCTTCTCGTCTAAACATGATTTTACAGCAAAATAAGGAAGATTAACTCTGGCTCCGTAAGAAATTATTGTTGTTCCTTGCAGACGGGGATTAATTTCTAATATTTTAGGAGTCCCTTTTTTATCGTAACGAGCCTGAATTCCTACGCAATAATTCATTTCTAGTTTAGAAATTAATCTTTTACTTAAAGAGATAATTTCTTCATTTTTTTCAACTAAACCCTCAATTGTAATTCCTTGTTCCATTTTTAATCTCAAACGAGGAATAATATATTTAATTTCTCCCTTATCTACAAAGATATCAACTGTATATTCTTTACCTGATAAATATTCCATAACTAAAAGTTCAGGGAAGGGAAACTGTTTTTCTAAAATATTCTTTAATTCCTTAAAAGAGATATATATACCTTGTGGTTTTTCATCTAAAAGGAGATGGTAAAAATTTTTCTTTGAATCTAAAATTCTGAATCCTCTGCTGCCATAAGAATTAACTGGTTTGAAGCAAACCGCCTCTTTTGGATAATTCAGAGAATCTAATGTCTTCAAAAAATCTGCCCAGTTTTTGACCTTGAAATATTTTGGAGAAGGCAGATTGTTATCTTGAAGAAATTTGAACAAATTTGCTTTATTGGTTACGATTTTCAAGGATTGGGGATTTGAAACGGCTACTTTAACATTATTCTTTTTAAACAATTCAATATTCTTGGCTAAAGGTAAAAGTTCCGAATCAACGGTTGGTAAAATAATATCAATATGTTCTTTTTGGGCTATTTTTAACAAATGTGGGATGAATTTAGGATCACTACCCATTTCTACCTGGAAATGTTTTTCCGCATAATAACTTCCGGCTGTATGTTCAGAAACATCACAACCATAAACTTTTAGCTCTCTTTCTCCGTTGTTCTTCAGGCATTTATACATGGAAACCCATCCTGGGCCTCCGCTTGCGGTTAAAAGAACTTTAATTGGTCTTTTTAATAATTTCATATTCTATTTAATAATATATTTAACAACTTCAAACGATTCAGCATATTTTGCGTTAATCTGCATTCCCCGCGCCCTTGCCAATCCGTAAATGAATTCCTTGTCAAAAAACGGTTTCTTGAAATGATACTGCGTTTTGTAACATTCCAAGGCCTGATATTTTTTCTTCATATCTTCTTCGGATAATTCAACAAAGAAAGAGGGTAAAAATCTCATATTATTCCAAGGCTCTTCATGAGAAATAATGGAAGTTGACCTCCTAAAAAGTGTGGCCGCTTGCTCAGCAACTGTGCTGTGGTCCTGATGAGTATCATTCAAAGAAGGGATAATGACCAAATCAGGATTAATTAAATTTTTGAGCTTTTCTAATTTTTCATAAATCCATCTGGATTCATTGTAAAAATATTTGCATTTAAGATTAAAAATGAAGCAATTCTTAGGTTTTATTCCGAGGGTTTTTGTAGCTTTTCTGCATTCCTCTTCTATAGTTTTTGGCGGGAAATTCCCGACAAGCGTGTCTCGACAGCTTGAAAAAGTGACATAATATATTGTCTTGTTTTGTTCAGCAAGTTTTGCTATTGTCCCTCCGCAAGCCAATTCAGCATCGTCGGTATGAGGAGATATAACTAATATTGTGTTTATGTTTTTCATAATTTTAGATTAATCTTTTAGAATACTTATTTTTAGTAGTTTTTTTAATTAAATCTTCGAAATCATTAAAAATCATCTTGTCTGAATTCTTTTTATACCAGTTTACGGCGTTTTCAGCAATGTATTTATACTTCTCATAATTGTCCAGATAATAAACTAATTTCTCGTTGTTCCCTTCAACTTCAGATAGGGGGATATAATGTTCAAAGGGTTTAACCCCTAAAAGCCTTAGGTCTTGTACTTCGGGAAAAATTGGGATAGCTCCGGAGCCTAATGTTTCATAATGTTTCATAACTAAATTAGAAATTTGGCATCTCCCGAATATCACATACTTTGCCGTTCCTAAATACTCTGACCATTTGTTCAAATAACGGACAGAAGATTTGGTCTTTGGGTCTGAATAATAAACAGGCCCCTTCCAAACAGTGAAGAATACGCCAATCTGATGAGAAAATTCAATTTTATAACGATCGCTCAATTTAGAAATCTGTTTAGATAAAATGGCCCTCGGTTCATTCACCAAACTTTCGATATTTCCGATAGCCAACAAATCAAGTTTTTTCTCATTCAGGTTCGGTCTGGCAAAAAAGAGCGAATCAAAAAAGGGATAAAAGACTATTTCCGTCTGCGGAGACAATTTAAAATATTCTTTCCATTGAATCGGGCAAGGGGCTAATAAAATGTCCGGTTTCAACCAATCTATCATCCATTGAATGGCGCCTCTATGATTTGACGGCCCAAAATCGTGGCCATAGACAATCAAGGGAACAGGTGGACGAGGGAATTTTCGGGCATATCCGTCGAGAAATAAAAAAACGAAGTCATAATTTCCCCAATTTATTTCGATTGGATAACTAACAACATCCACCTGACAAGTATAAGCTAATCTTCGGCGTAAAACATGCATTAATGAATTGGAAGCTGGATTTTGAAAATGAGAATAAAGATTTCCTCCTACAACATATTTATTTTCGGCTCCGATAAATAAACATCTAGGCGCTGGTAAATTTGAATCACATCCAATGGAAAAATCAAAGTTTTGATGAAAATTGGTCCACAATTCATCTCCTTGTTTTTTACACATATCCTCGCATTCTCTTACTTGAGAACAGTTATGAGGAATAAATAAATTCTTTTGACGAACACGGGACAACCATTCTGATTTTTGGCAAACAGGACAAGTAAATTTTGGGTTTGGACCTCCATAAGTAAAAATGTCTTTTCGGCTGATTTTTTCTCCATTCAAATCAAAATCTCCAGGAATATTAGAATACCAAAATTTACGAACTTCTTTAATTAATTCGCTCTTTGGCAATTTTATCATTCCGGAATCAACTTGAAAAAGGGGCAATTTTTGTTTTAAATTTGGCAAGGTACTATAGCAAAATTCTATTAACATTTGGTTTCTGTTTATTAATCGGTATAGAGGCCGAAGTAAAAAATTAACTATTCTTCCGAAAGCAAATTTTAATCCTGCTTCTTTTAAATCTTTTTTTAATAACTCTATTTTATGAACAAATAATTTCATAGATTTTTCATTTATCCAAAGATTTTTTACATTGAAATTTTAAAAAACATTGTGTCCTTCTTATTATTATCATCACTAATTTCCCGGGAAATAATAGTACCTTTAATAAAAGGCCGAAACGCGGATATTCTATTGGAAGAGTTTCGTAATATCGATAAAAACGGTATATGGTAAAAGGTGCTTTTTTAAGACCAGAGGAAGTAAAAATCCAATTGGCATCTCGAATAATAAATGGGCAGTAAAATTTTTCGATTCGCCGTATTTTTTTATACACTTCAATTTTTTCTTGAAAGTCATTAAGCTTTCTTGAAAAATGATTTTGATGAACAATAGTAACAACTGGAGTAACGTCAATTAATGGTATTCCTAAAAGCCTGGTTCGATATAACACCCAACTATCCACTCCATCCCGCCCGATAGCAAGCGGCAGAAGTTCATCATCCGTTCTGTCCTGCATAATCTTGCCCCAGGTATCAGAAGAAAATACAAAATAGTCAGCCCCGTCAGGATGATGTAATTTCCCCTCTTTTTTAACCTTGAGACGTAGTTTGTTTTCCCAATCGTCATTAAATTCTAATCTTTCTTTTAAGTCTAAATCTGAACGCTGACCAACCATTAAAAAATTTGGCTCTTTAATATTACTAACCCTCTCAACCGTTCTCATGAAATCTTCCATTAAAATAATGTCGGAATTAACGTAAGCTAAAATTTTATTCTTAGCTATCTTTTGGGCTTTTTCAAAAACGTCGTTAATCAAAGGAGTACCAGCTTTAGTTGTTCTAACTTCCGGGATGTGTAAAATTCCGAATTCTGCTGCTGTTTCTGCTATTCCTTCATCATCACCAAATAAAATAACCTCACATTTAGGAGACAACAAAGTCCAGCTTTTAATCGCATTTCTCTGAATATCCTTTATTTCGCCATGAAAAGGTTTAGGAATGGCAAAAATAGTTAACATATTTCTTTTACTGCTTCTAATAAATTTTTAAATAATGAAGATTTTTGCTTGGTTTGATATCGACCGTCTCTACAGCTGTAGCCAGTCTTTATCCCTAAAAATTTAATCCGAGCATTTTCGGCTGTCTTAGCGTCAAAAGATGAATCCCCGATTAAGACACTTTTGCTTAAATCTAAATTGAAATCCTCTGCCGCCCTCTTGATCAAACCTATACCAGGCTTTCGGCAATCACATTTTATCTTTAGCTCCGGCACTTCCCCAGAAAATCCCTTTTCCGGATGATGAGGACAATAATAGATGGCGTCTATTTTGGCTCCCTTTAACCCTATTTCTGTTTCCAATTTTTTATGCATTTCGGTCAATTCTTCCTCTTTCATGAAACCTTTAGCGATCGCGGGTTGGTTGGTTACTATAATAGTTAAATAATCTGAACCATTGATCTTTTTGATGGCTTTGGCGGAAAAGTTATATAATTTGAAATCTTTTATTTTTGAAAGATCATCAACTTGCCTATTAATGACTCCGTCTCTGTCAAGAAAAACAGCTTTTCTTTTATTTTTAAGATTTAGTTTTTTGATTTTGCCAGAATTATAATCTTGTCTTACTTCTTTCAGTCTTTTCGGCGTTCCCATGTCTTTTATGTATTCTGGAGTATTGTAAGCAAAAAGTTTTCCTTTTGATTTTAAAACCAATGGGAATATGTCTTTTTCGATATCGCATTTTTTTCTTTTGGTAATATATTTAAAAATATCTGAAGAAAAGATGTATCCTGAAGCAATGCTCAAATTACGAAAATTACTGCCCTGAGGATGAGGTCTTTTTAAAAAAGAGCTAATCCTTCCCTCTTTATCAATTTCAACTAAGTCGCTATCTTTGGGATGATCATTTGGATGAACTATAATCGTGCCAACCTTTTTTCCTTTTTTCTTATTCCAAACAATAAGTCTTTTAATATCCATATCCAACATTACATCACCAGATAGAACCAAAAAATCATCTTTTTCCCTTTTCATCTCTTTTTCTAGATTCTTTAAAGCTCCTGCTGTTCCTAAGGGACTCTTTTCCTGAAGATATTTTATACTGACATTCCATTTTTTACCGTCTTTAAAATATTCTTTTATTTGTTCGCCCAAATAACCTAAAAGTATCCAGATTTCTCTGATTCCATATTGCCTTAAAAGCTCTATCTGATGTTCTAATACTGGTTTTCTTCCTATCTTGATTAAACCCTTTGGAGTATCCTTTGATAAATTCCCCAAACGGGTAGCTTTTCCGCCGGCTATTATAATTGCTGTTTTCATGCTGTTTTTATATTCTTTTTTCCACCAAAAATATTTTCCTCTACTATCTCACAAATGATATGACCGATTAAAACATGGGACTCCTGAATCCTAGGAGTGTCAATCGAAGGTACTTTAATTAGATATTTGCAGATATCTGCCATTTTGCCGCCGGTTTTTCCCGTTAAGCCGACTGTTATCATTTTTTTACTATTGGCAACTTCAATCGCCTTTATGACATTTAAAGAGTTCCCTGAAGTTGAGATGGCAACCAGAACATCTCCTGGTTTTCCGTTGGCCATCACTAATCTAGAAAACACCTCTTCATATGACAGATCGTTAGCCACGGCCGTTATAAACGAGGTATTTATATTTAAGGGTTCCGCATATAAAGGATCTCTATCTAAGTAAAATTTACCAGAAAGTTCACCTGCTAAATGCTGGGCGTCCGCAGCTGACCCACCATTGCCGCAAAAAAGAACTTTTTTTCCTCCCCTTAACGATGCTGTCATGACTTTAGCAACTTTATCAATTAAACATATGGTATCTCCATTCCTCAAAATATTCCTTTTTGTGTCTATGGTATTTTTTATTGCCCGGATGATTAATGAGTTTTTTTCCATTTTTGAATCAGTTATTTTAGATCTAAGACTGTTTTAATCAGACTTTCTTTGTCTAAACCATACAAAGACTGGATATTTCTTCTGCCACCGTATTTGTAACAATAACCTTTCCGACAATCCAAGCCGATTCGTTTGACAGGAATTAACTTATTATTATCCATCAAAACCTCGGTCACTGCTCCTCCCATTCCTCCAGGAAGCGTATGCTCCTCAAGAGTTACTATCCTTTTTGCATTACTAATCTTTTCCAAGAATAGCTTTTCATTAATAGGAAAAGTATACAGGTCCATAACTCCAATATTAATAGACTGTTTCTCAAGTTCATTCGCCACTTCAAGGGCCCGATGAACCATATTCCCAGTAGCTACAATATAGATATCTTTGCTCTCTTTCAAAACTGTCAGGCCCGCAGAAAAGTCAGTTCCTTCTTTATAAATATCTGGTAACACTTCCCTATCTAAACGAATGTAATTGGGGCTGGTCATTTTACAAGATATATCGGCAAAAGCGGCAGCCATTACACTGTCTGTTATATTGTTAACTGTCATATTGGGAAGAATCCTCATAATCGAAAGATCCTCAATAGTATGATGGGTGGGTCCGGAATCGTCATAGCTGAAACCTGCTCCTACTCCGACCAGAGTTACCGGAATATTCATCGCGGCCAACTCAACTTTTATTTGCTCATAACAACGCAAGGTAATAAACGGAGCAATGGCATAAGCAAAAGCTTTTTTGCCACCCAAAGTCAACCCGGAAGCTGTCAATAATGCACTTTGTTCAGCAATCCCAGCGCTGACAAATTGGCCGCTTAAGTCTTTCCTGAATTTATCAAGAGCCGGAGCTCCCATATCTGCTGAAACGATAACAATGTCGCTATTGTTTCTGGCAATTTCGTATAGCCTGTTCCAGAATGCATCCCGCATTGAAATATTTTTTAAGTTATTTTCCATAATATTATTCATTTTTATTTAATTCATTTTTTGCATCAGTAGCCTGCTGACCTTTAGGGGCTAATGAATGCCATAGAGGAACATCGCTCAAAAACTCCACTCCTTTCCCTTTCCTAGTGTGAGCAATGATTACTAAGGGTTTTACGGATTTTCTTGAACGAAAACCCTCCAGAGCGTTGAATATCTCTTCAAATGAGTGTCCGTCAATATTAACCACATTCCAGCCACACGCTTTCCATTTTTTATCCATTGGCTCTAAGGCTACGCTATTCTCCGTAAAATCAGTTGCGCAAAGATAATTTCTGTCTACTATCGCAACCAGATTGTTAAGCCTGTTATGACTGGCGAACATCGCTGTCTCCCAGATAGAACCTTCATAACATTCTCCGTCTCCCAAAAGAGCAAATGTCATATGAAGTTCTCTGTTCATTTTAGCGGCTAAGGCTAATCCGGCGGCTACTCCGAAACCATGACCAAGGGCACCAGAAGTTATTTCCACGCCCGGCACACTATGCTGCAGATGAACTGCAAAAATTCCATCAGCCTGGTTAAATCGATTTAATTCATCTTCAGGAAAAAATCCCAAATCAGCCAATATGGGATATAAAAGTACGCTGGCATGACCTTTACTTAAAATGAACCTATCCCGTTCTTTCCATTCTTGATTTTTAGGATCGAACCTGAGAATCCCTCCATAATAAAGAGCGACCATTATTTCAGCGGAAGAAAAGGCCGTATTAACATGGCCGGTTCCCGCCTTAACACACATATCCAACACTTGATTCTTGATGTATTTTACTTTTTTATTTAATTCATTTATGTTTGGCATATTTTTGTTATTATTTATATGTTATTTGTAAATCTTTTTTTTATGCGTAATGACCCAACTTATCCCTTTTCGATAAAATGGGATTCTTAATGGGCCATTTGACCTTAAATCGTGGATCGTTCCACTTATAAGAAAATTGACCTTTTGGATTATAATATGTCGATTGTTTATAGCTGAATATCGCTTTATCGCTTAAGACCAAATAGGCGTTCCCGTAATTGGGCGGAACCAATATTTGTTTCCTGTTTTTGTCGGATAGAATAAAATCCTGCCATTTTCCGAATTGCCTTGATTTTTTGTCACAATTCAAAACAACAAAATACAATTTACCGTACAGACAAGAAATCAATTTCCATGTTTTTTTATCTCCATGAAAACCTCTTAATACATTCTTCTTGGAAATCGAAATGTCGTCTTGAACAAAATCAACCAAAACTTTTTTATCTTTGTATATTTTCTTATTATATGTTTCTACAAATTCGCCGCGGAAATCCCTGAAAACGCAAGGCTGTATTTCCAAAACTCCTTTTAATTTTGTTTTAATCCAGTTAATCATAATTATTGTTTTACAATTATAACTCGGTTTCTAAATACTTGAATCAATACTTCGGGCTTATTTTTTAAAAATTCGTCTACCGCCATTTTTATTCCTTCGGATCCTTCGGTAGCATAATAGTCGTGAATCGCTATTATCCCCCCTCTACTCATTCTGGAATAAAAGAACTTCAGGCCGCTCAGCATACTCAAATAGAGATCAGCGTCTAGATGAACAAAAGCGAACTTTTTATCTTCAACTTCCCCTGCTGTTTCTGGAAATAATCCTTCGTAAAAACGAACATTCTTATATTCTGTCAAATACTTTTTGGTGTTCTCTAATAAGTTTTCTTTATAGAATTGTCCTTTGTAAAGAACAGGCGAATCGTTCTCTGATACTTCCGGAAGTCCTTTCCAGGTGTCGAAAAGATGTAAAGTTTTTTCTCTTTCAGCTTCCAATATGAATTTAGCAGACTCCCCCTGATAAACTCCCAATTCAGCCATATCTCCCTCTAAAGAATGGACTGATTTGACAAGCTGATAAAGTATTTGGTTGTCGGCTGAGCTAAAAAAATCCTTATCCATTTTCTCCAATGTGAAATGGTAATGTTCAAGAACGAATTTTCTAACCCAAGTTTTAATTATTTTCATATACAGATATTATTTAATTTTGTTTTTTTATTTCAATCATTTTTTATTTAACGCAATCAGATAAAAATTCTTCTATCTTAGATATAAAGTAATCTATATGTTCTTCGTTTAAATCTTGATGGACTCCGATGTGTAAGCCATTGTTTCCGATATATTCAGCATTGGGGAAATCACCTAATTTATATCCCAAAAAGCTAAATCCCTTACATTGGGTAGGCATTGAAGAAAATAAGCTCCTAGTTTCAATACCGTTCTTCTCTAAATAATCTACCAATTGATTTCTCTTAAAGGGTGCTTTTTCTTCAATTATTATAGGGAAAGCGTGAGGTCCGATTTTCTCATACTTTTTTTCTTTGATTGTTGTTAAATAGGGTTTAAATATTTCAAATTTTTCCCTTAAACTAAGCAAATTCTTTCTCCTTTTCTCTAAAATATCTTTATAATTTTTAAGTGCTCCTAATCCTATGGCCGCTTCCAGTTCATTCATTTTTGAAGAATAACCGATTCTTTCAAATATGAATCTTATGTCGTCTCCGTATTGAAATCTTTTCGGACAATATCCAGATTTGATGTTTAAAACGCAAGATTTACATTTACAGGCTCTTCCATGAGACCTTAATGACCTCAAAATCTCTGCAAAATCTGATCGGTCGGTCGTAACAATGCCGCCCTCAACAGTAGAAATCATGTGAGCTACATATAAACTATAAGCTGCCATATCGCCTAAGCTTCCAACATTTTTTCCTTTATAAACAGCGCCGTGTGCTTCAGCTGCGTCTTCTATAATATAAAAGCTATGTTTTTTAGCTATTTTTTTAATAGAATCCATATCGGCCGGCTTTCCCATTAAATGAACTGGCATAATCGCCCTTGTTTTACTTGTGATAACTGCCTCAATTTTCTTTACGTCTATATTCAAAGTTTCTCTTTTAATATCCACGAATACTGGCTTAAAACCAGCCTGTAAAACTGCGTTGCCGGTTGCACTAAAAGATAAGGCTGGGAGGATAACTTCATCTCCACGTTTAGCTCCAAAATCATAAAGTACGGCCAGGGCTAAAGCGTCTGCGTCGGTTCCGGTGCTTACGGCTACCGATTCTTTGACTCCTATCAATTTAGCAAATCTTTCTTCAAACTCTCTAACATATTTCCCGCCAGAAACTCGACCGGAATCTAAAATCTTATTTATTAATTCTTTAGATTCTTTAGTAATTGAAATTGTACCGAAAGGAATTTTCATAATTTTGATTCAGGATCAGGATGATAATAAATAATTTGACTGCCTTCGTTCTCAAAATTAAATTTAACTTCCAATAAATCTTTCAATTCAGCTCTCACTTCTGGCTGACTCTCCGGAGGAACAAAGAAAAGCATAAATCCTCCGCTTCCTGCCCCCAAAAGCTTTCCTCCTATGGCTCCTGCTTTCGTAGCTCTCTGATAGACACTGTCTATTTCTGGAGTGGTTATCTTATCAGAAAGAGTCTTCTTTATTTGCCAAGTTTTATCAAGCAATTTCCCAAATTCTAAAATATTTTCCCCTTTATTGAGGATATTTATTGCTTCGTCTACCATCTGACCCATCTGAATTAATTCTTCTCTTTTTTGGGGAGTGTTCTTAATCTGGTCTTTGGCAACATCGGAAGCAAATCTGGAAAAACCGGTAAAAAACAACATTAAATGATCTTCCAATTGTTTTATTTTCTCTTTCTTAATTGTAATCGGCTCCACTTTGATTTCATCGTTTCCATTAAAACTTATTTTATTAAACCCTCCGTAAGCAGCAGCCACCTGATCTTGAGCGCCAACGTTTTCTTTCAAAAGATCTCTTTCTATATGAATAGCTTCTTTGGCTAACTGAAGTTTTGAAGGAATAAAACCTTTTAAGGCATAAAGGGAATTAAGCAGACCGACAGTAAAACTTGAGCTTGATCCTAATCCCGTTCTGGCCGGTAAGTCTCCATCGTGATGAATTTCTATTCCCTTATCAATTTTTAAGAACTTTAGGGTTTCTCTTACTGCCGGATGAAGAATCTCATTTACATCCTTTACCATTTCAATTTCAGAATAAACAATACGATGTTTATGAGGGAAAAAAGGAGGCAGATATCTAAGGGTAATATAACAGTATTTATCAATAGTCGTAGACAAAACCGCTCCTTTATTTTCCCTATACCAAACAGGGTAATCTGTCCCTCCTCCAAAAAATGATATTCTAAATGGTGTTCTGCTGATTATCATACAAATTTTCTTTTAATTTCATACTTCAACATTTCTTTTATATGGGACAAAGCCTCTGAACCAAATTTATCTGAAATCGTTTCTAAGTATTTCGGATTAGAGCAGTATTCTTGAAAGGCATTGTCCCGAAAACGCAGAACCTCTTGGCCGGATAAATATTTTGTCGGCAAGGGTAAGCTTTCTTCATTCAGCTGGGCAAAACCTAACCAAGTATCAGGCAACTTAGTCCCCTTCTTTAATGCCTCTTCATACAATTGGGAGCCAGGATAAGCCATGGTTGCATAAAAGTTTACGTATTCACAGTTTATTTCTTTTGCCAGATCAAAGGTTTCCTGCATTGTCTGAAGATTGTCATCGGGCAAACCAAAAAGGAAATTTCCTAAAATATAAATACCAGCATCCCGAGTCATTTTAATGACTTTTCTTATCGTATCTTGTTCAAATCCTAACTTATTAACGCCCGTTCTAACTACTTTACTCCCTGACTCAATCCCGTAGCAAAGCCAATTTATCCCAGCTCTTTTCATTTTTCTTAACATCTCTTCATTGACGGTATTTATTCTAGCATAAGCCCAGATATTCAAATTATAGCCTCTCTGAATGATTAAATCGCAAATCTGATTAAGCCGTTCCTCGTTAATAGTGAATAACTCATCAAGGAACTGTATGTTCTTTACCTTGTAATTTTTAACCAGAAGGTCTATTTGTTCAACCACTTTTTCGGGTCCCCAGAAACGAATACCCGGCTTGCCACTATACAAAGCGTGGACATTACAATAAGAACAATTATAGGGGCATCCTAAACTGGTATAAATGACCGCATAAGGTTTTCTTTGGGAAAGATTCCCAAAACAGTGCCAATTGTGAGCTCTGTATCTGTCCATAGGCAAAAGATCCCAAGCTGGTAAGGGTAATTTATCAAGATCTTCAATAAGCCTGCCCCAGCCATTATCTACCACTTTGCCATTTTCTAAGTACAGAAGCCCATCAACTTTATTCCCTTCTATCTTTTGATTTGACTTCAATAACTTTAACAGTTCTAGAATGGTGTAAAAACTTTCTCCCTTCCCAATAAAATCTGTTTTCTCTTCTTTCAGGGTTTTTTCCGGAAGAGCTGTTGGATGAATACCGGTCAGAATACTCTTAATTCCGGGAGCTTTCTTTCTCAGCTCCTTAAGAATTTCTCCAGTAACCACCATTAAGGGGGTCGAGGAAGAAGAAGGAGTGTGGCCCGTAACCAAAATATCCACTAAAAGAGGACTGTATTCTATGATTTTTTCTGCTGTTTGCGCAGCATCCAGCCCTTCAGCCTCAGTATCAATCATCTTTACAGAATATCCCTGCTCCCGGATAAAACCAGCCGTTAAAGCTCCCAAAAAGGGCGGAGCGATTGCGGATAAAGTAGAACTTAAATCCCCGTACATTTTTTTAGGGCTTCCCGGTTTAATTATTACTAAATCTATATTATTTGGCATACTTTTCTCTTTTAAAATAATCCCGCCAATAATTCAGAATATCTTCTAATGTCTGATCAAATTTAATTTCGGGTTTCCAACCGGTTACTTCAACAAATTTATCGATACAGGGAATCTGTAAAGTCACGTCTGAAGGCCTTAAACGAGCAGTATCAACTTTGATTTCTATATTCTTCACTTTAGAAAGTTTTAAAAGTTTGTTTAACATTTCCCCGACGGTCATTGTTTCTATCCCGCCAACGTTGTAAACTTCGCCAGGAGGACATTTATTTATCAACAGCCAATAAGCTCTAATAGCATCTTTAATGTCCAAAAATGTCCGAATGCTGTCCAAGTTACCGACCCTGACTATGGGTTCTTGTAACCCAGCTTCAATAGCTGCAATTTGTTTAGCAAAATTTGATTCCACAAAAACTTCCCCTCGTCTTGGTCCAGAATGAGTAAACATTCTTGTCCTGATGGTTTTAATTTTCCATGATAACCAATATTGCAAAGCCAGCATGTCTTCTCCAACTTTACTCACAGCATAAGGCGAAGCCGGTCTGAAAGGGTTGTTCTCTTTTATCGGTGTTTCATCCTCCTTAACCTGGCCGTAACATTCCGAGGAACTGGCTATTTGAATTATTGGATCATAGCCTGAGTTAAATTTTAATTTTTTAATAGTTTCCAATAAATTGGCTGTGCCTATAATATTGGTTTCTAAAGTAGTAATAGGAGCCAAAAAACTAAAATCTACGTATGATTGAGCAGCCAGGTGAAAAATCACATCCGGATTATTCTCTATTAAGATGGCTTCCAAAGAGGGCATATCCACTAAATCGCCATAACATAACTTAATTTTATCAATAATATGTTTTATGTTTTCTTGGGGCTCCCACCAACGGACTAAACCCAAAACCTGGACGTTTGGAAATTTTTCTAAAATGTAATCTGCCAAATGGCTTCCTACAAATCCGGCTATGCCAGTTATTAAAACTTTATTTATTTTAATTGATTTATCTTTTTCCATAATTTTTATCTGAAAAATTATAATTTCTATTAATGTCTAAGGGGTGTGTAAAAATATTTTAGCATAAATTTTAAAACAAAAAAGGTGCCAAAATAAACCGCAGCTCCAATTAAAATGGAAAGTAAGATATGAAGATGATAGATTTGGGGTTGAATTATTACAAAATACATTACCGCGCTAGAAAAAATAATACCGGTAAAAATTAATAGAAATCTTGAAGTAAAAGGTTTAATGGCGGTAAATTTTAAAGTGAATTTAAACAACAGATAGAAAACCAAAAGGTGAGTAATTACAGTAGCAAATGCTGCCCCATACAAACTGAACTTGGGAATTAAGATTAAGTTTAAAATAATGTTAATTATTGCCCCCAGAAGAACAGACCAAAAAAGCTTTTTTTGCTGGTCAGAAACAATTAATACCTGATTGAACGGACTACAAAGAAAAATAATTCCAGTCATTACGATTAAAATTTGGAAGGCTAAAACCGAAGGATTGTAACTCGAACCATAAATAAATTCAACAATTTTAGGAGCCAAAACTATCCCTCCAACAACAACAGGAATAGCCAATAAAATCATTATTTCTATATAATTATTCCATATTTTCTGAAGTTTTTCTTTTGATTCTTTAAGGGTTTTACTGAGAACCGGAAAAAAACTAGTAGAAATTAAACCTATCGGAATCATGGTTAACCAAGTAATTCTATAAGCAGCATTATACCAACCGGTTTGAGTAATCTGACCAAGATATCCCATCATTATCGAATCAATTTGAGTATAAATTGTGGACAACACTCCTACCATTGCTAAAGGCCAAGACATCAATAAAAGCCTTTTCCAAGTCGATTTATTCCAAGAAAGAGATAGTTGCTGAATTTTAAAATGAAAAAAAACTAAAAGAAAAATTAGGGCAATTAAACTAGCGAATAAATAGACATAACTTAAATTTTCAACTGATGGAAAATTAAATAAAATAAAAAGTCCGGCTCCAGTCAGTATTAAAGCCTCAAAAATACTTGCCAGAGATTGATATTCCATTTTCTGGCGAGCTTGAAGAAAAGCATGGATTATTGAAGAAAAACTCCCGGCCAAACTACAAATAGCTAAAATCCAAATCAATTTTTGGACAACAGGCTCGGAAGTTATAAAAAAGGAGCCAATAAAGATCAATAGAAAAGTTCCTAAGCTTAAAAGAATTTTTAAAGAAAGAATGGCTGAAAATTCTTTTTCTTTCTCTTTCTCCCGAGCCAATTCTCTGGTAGTAATTATGGATAAGCCAAATTGAGCGAAAATAATAAATAAAGTAACGAAAGCTAAAGCAAAAGTAAATTTTCCATATTCAGTAGCCCCTAAAATCTTGGCAACGTAAATAAGCAAAATAAATCTTAAAAATTGACTTATCCCGCCAGATATTCCCAACCAAAAAGTATTTTTAAAAATAGTTTGCTTCGTAGTTTTATTTTCCCAGAAAAAAGATTTTATCCCTAAAATTGTCATAAATCAATATTTTTTGGCCTATACTTTAATAAAAATTCTAATGCCGCACTTTTACAATACTTATTAATTATTTCTGCATTTGAAATTATACAATGACCGGTAATGCCTTTTTCAGGTGGAATTAAAACTGGTCTGATAACGTTCTTTTTGCCTAATTTCGCATATCCTTCATTATAAGTAAGATTGAAATCCGTTACCGCCTTATTAAAATCTATTTTCTCTTTATCGCATATTTTTTTCATTTCTCCGTGCCAAGCAATAACCAAACCGTAATAAGAAGTATCTAATAATTTTCCTATTTCTGTAGTAATTGCGGGAGAAAAAACCTTTACTTTAATCCCAAAACTTTCAAGGTGTTTTTTAGCTTTTTCCCCTGCTTTTTTGTTATCAGTTCCTATATATTTAACAAATGTTTTAATTCCCTTATAAAGATATGGATGTATTCCTCTTATCGGACTATGGACTACCATTCCCCCAACCCTTTTAGTTTCACCAGGATAAACAGTAGAATGAATTATCGTCAACTTAGGTTTAATCTTTTTTATTTCATCTTTCACTATCTTTACAAAATTATTACTCCAAGGAATGCAAATGTGAAGAACTTCCACTCCTTTTAATTCATCATCTCTCTTTAAATCTTTTATTTTGGGGTTTTTGTAAAATTTAGCTATGGCTTGACCCACCTCACCAAAACCAAGTATTCCTATGTTATTAGTTTTCATTATTATTTGTTTTTTCTAAAAATCTTTTAATCAACCAAGAACTGGACTGAACTTTTCCTCCTCTGCCAATATTAAAAACCATTTTACAACCTATTTTATTGCAGATGGCCACTTCGGGAATATTATTCTTAGATCTATCTCCACCGTTGGCAAAGATGTCCGGTTTTATACGTTCCAACGTCTTACAAACAGATCTATCTTTATCAACTGCCAAAACAACCTTATCAACTGGTTTAAAACTAGAAATTATCTCTAATCTTTCTTTTTCCTTCATAAAAGGGAAACTGCCCTTTGATTCAACCTGTTTATCATTATTAACTATAACTATCAATTTTGTTCCCAATTTCTTTGCTTCCTCAAAAAGTCTTTTGTGGCCTATGTGGACCGGATTAAAATAACCTGAAACGGCTACGATAATTTTCTTTTTTTTCTTCTTACCTACCATTTTTCTATCTCTCTTTTGGTTTTATCTCTGACCTTTTTATAAACCTTGTAAACTTTTTCTTCCACCTTGGGAGAAACCAAAGTAAGTATTTCGCTCCCCCAAATACGATAAGAACCACCTACTTTATAGGCCTTAATGATCCCTCTCTTTAAAAATCTTTTAATCGTGCTTTCTGATACTTTCAGAAAATCACGAGCTTCTTCCGTGGTGTATATTTCTTTTGGTTTTATTTCGGTCATATATATTTATTAATTTTTCTATAAAACAAACCTCTTTTGGTTAACCGGCCAAGAGGTCTGGAGAAGAAACATCAGGGGAGAAATTTCTTTCTGTTTTCATATTAAAACACCTATCAAATGATGTCAATAGGTGTCAATAGGTGTATTTATAGGCTAATTTAGGTCAGTTTTCCACAGCTTTTACCCCTAATCTCTAAGTAATTTATTTATTTTTGTTCTCGTAGATTGGCCAACAAAACCACTCCCCTGAATTAAACCAAGGGGAGCTAAAATTTCGCTTGCATATCTTTCCTGAAAACGAATTACTGCTTGCATTGTTAAGGAATAAAAGTTTCCGTTAACTATTCCTTCCGGATAAATATCCGTTCCTTGAGATTTTAAAAACTGCTGCAAACATTTTACTTCATTATTATTGCTCATCCCAAAATAAAGGTTGGAATTTAAACTTTCACAACTTCCCCCTTGACCTATAATAGCTGCTATTTGAGCTTGAATCTTGGCTATTTCAGCTTTTAAATATTCTATCTGAACCAATAATTGTTGTATTAGTTCTTCATTGTCGTCGGGACTTTCATTAACAACCGAAGTTAACCAAATAAATTTATAATAGTTTTCTATTCCACTAAACCCGGATAATTTAGTATGAATCGAAGGAATAATCACCAAAAAATCATATGCTGTGCCAAAATTGTTTATGTATATATTCCCTCTTTTTGAATTACTTAAATCGAAAAATCCTACAGAATATTTCCCGGATTGATCCCGAAGAATATAAGGAACGGAGAAATCCACTCTGTCATCTCCGATAAATTCCACTTGCAAAGTCCCGTCTCCACCAATAAACTTAATCCAATTCCCCATCCAATTCTTAGTATAATCAGTCATAGTTAAAGTGCTTTCTCCGCTTATTGGTAAGTACGTTAATTGAGGAAGGACTTTTAAATTTTTAAGGTTATTGTTCAAGAAACAATATTTTTGGCCGACAGAACAATCGTTTATTAAAACGGCTATGGTCCAATCAGTGAAAATCTGAGAAAAATCATCAGAATAACCGTTCTTTTTCAAAGCCTCATTCAAAGAAGGAATGCCTACTTTATTAGAACGCAAAGAATCTGATAAAATCTTTGCCCCATAATGATCAATAAAATATTGCATGAAAATATTCAAAACTCCATAATCAGAAATTGCGCTTTTCCATTCAGTCAAAGGATCTGTCGAATTTTGAACAAAAGTACTTACCCTTTTTTGCAATGCTGAGCCAGTATAAATATTATCATACCCTAATATAGTCGGAGCTATTTCCGATCTTCCTTCGTTCAGCCAAATATCTTCGGTCACTCCATAAATTATTTCTTTTTGGTTAAAATTAATAAGGTGCATAAATTCATGAGCTAAATAGCTTTTGGCTAAAGGATCAGAAATATAATCTGCATTAAAATAGAGTATTTCTCTCTCATTTGAACTGGGAACTTGCGCCCTTGGGTATTCATCCCCAGAATAAAAATATCCTCCTGAATTGGTTTTTATTTTGCTCAAAAGAATGGTTATTCTGTCATCTCTGTCTATCCCAGGTCTCCACTCAAAACCATATAAAGAAGTAAGTCTGGGATAAATTACATTATCAAATTCTTCTGACAAACTTTTTATGCTGTCTGAGAATATCTTTTTACTCTCTGTGCTTAAACCATCATAATAATTATCCTCTACAAAAAAATAAGCATTCTGCCCAATTTGATATAAAAAAGCAGTTATCTCAGACCTTCCCTGATAATCGTAATTAGGATCCACATTAAAATCTAAAACAGTAGCCTTAATGGTAAAAGGAATTAAAACAAATAAGAAAACTAATATTAATAATTTATATTTATTAATGTTACTCATCTTCATTGCATTTATTGATTCTATAATATAATTTTCTTTTTATCAAACAAAAAGCCCCGCCGAAGAGGCGGGGACTTTTTGTTGCCTACAAGGAAAGGCGATTAGTAAGTCAAGGTATTACCTGATACAGGTAACCCAGAGACTTTCTGGTTAGCATTTGCTGCTAATCCATCATCCCAGTAGAAATCAGCATCTTCTATGCTAACTTCAAGGGTTTCTATAGTAGTTCCGCTAAGATTCATCTGACTGGTATCTCCTTTCAAAATGTATGTGACAGGAGTAGCGCCAATCTGATAACCAGCGCCAGGATAAATAGTTACCCAACCCGTGGTATCAGTAGATGTAGCGTTAGCGTAAGAAATACCTGATCCTATACTTGTTGAAGGATCAGTACTCTTGTAGAGATTGAAGGTCCTATCCCAAATAAGGGAATTGTTGGCAGTACTTGTAGAGTTGATACTAACAGAGAACCTGATGGCATTTACATTTACTGTAACTGCCGAGTTCGCATTAGTAACATCAAATCTGAGTACTTCCTTTAAACTTCCAGGAGCCGAAGCACCGGAAGGCGAAGAACCATTCAGGCTCACAACAGGTTTTGTAGCATACAGCCACATTTCACTACCTGTAAGAGCCGTAATGGTTGCATCATCAGTGCCAACGATAGTACCAGTAGTCAGTGTTGTACCCGAACTCTTTCCTTTGGCGGTAATCAGAGTGACATAATCAGCACTACCATTACCCAAAGCAAACAACAATGTGCTTCCTTCGGCAAGAGATGTGTAAGCTGACAAATCAACCTTCAAGGTCAATATCTTGTCGCCAACTGGAACTGTAACTTCAGATCCTGATGGGAATGAGAAGACTACTTTACCAGAAGTATCTGCTGAAGCGTAACTGGTTCCCAACCAAGTGGTTCCACTGTATAGATATACCGCACCGACATTAGCGTCAGCACCGGCAACCCTGCCAATGGTTTCTGTACCACCGTATTTAAGACCGAGCTTAAGATTATCAGCAATATTAGTAGCACCTGTGACAGAGTCACTGATCTCTACAGAATTTCCAGCTGAAGTAGGAAATAAAACTATAGTAGTTCCACTTACACTTGCTCTGATAGCAGAGGCACAGGTAGAACTAGCTCCAGCCATGTCTGCAATGAACCCAGCTGTAGTTGTAGCTACCGCTCTATTCCAAGTAACAGAACATGTGGTTGTTGCTGCATCATTCACTGAATACTGGAATGTATATGGAGTAGCACTTGTAGCTAAAGCAAATAATCCAGTTGTTCCACCAGCATAACTAACACTTGAACCTGTTGCGACTGCACTATGAGTCACTTCAAACTTAATCTTTTCAAGATTAATCTCTTCGTTCGTCCCGGTAAACTTCCATGAACCCATCGTTACCTTGCTATTGCCTGCCACATAAGAGGCAGAGACAGCAGTGTCAACGTCCGTGGATATGGTTAAGCTTCCGGCTGATCCGAAGACCATTCCCTGACCAGATATACCATTACCCATGGTAATAGTGGCGGCAGCCAATGCTGTTCCAGATTGTAAACCGTTTCCAGAAACATCTGTGCTTGTAGCTATACCAAAGTAATAGTATATTTCTGTGCTGCTGCTATTTGTAACATCAAGCTTTATGTCAATGGCCTTTGTAGTTCCCTTAGGAATTGACAAACTAAGACCTGTGAAATCTGCATAGGCATAGTTTGCTCCGTTTGTCATTGTAGGAACAGTTGAACCAATCTGGGTTGAACCAGAGTAAAGTTTAACATTGCTTACCATATCACGAACAACCAAGCCATTTGCTGTATAACGGACTTCCTCAAAAGCGGATAGACCGGTGGCCAAAGTTGCACTCGTAGTAGCATCACCAGCAATTCTGATCTTGGTGATCTTCAAATCTTCAGTACTTGAAGCTGTGAAGTAAAGAGTAGTCACCAAATCTGCTGAAGAATTCTTAATGAATGTCATTGAGGCAGGAACCGTGGCTGCTGTGATAGCTAATCCTGGTGCGCCCTTTGTCATTACATTACCGTTAGCGGCTGACCAAGTTCCTGCAACTGCGATAGTTGTACCAGAATCTTTTCCAGCGGCAGTAACATCATCAGCTGAATTTAACCAGGCCTGTAATGCTGCTGTGATTGATCCTGTAGGAATATCAGCAATGACCGTTAAAGTCTTTGTTGTATTCTTTGCAACTGTCAGAGTAATGCTGAAATTGGCATAACCTGAAGATATTGTGTTGTCTGTAGCAAGCAATGTGCTTCCGTCATACAATTTAACATTGTTGACATCAGCTACGGCTGCTGCAGTACCACTTGCAGTGTCTGAAGTGCTTGTACCGAAGAAAACATTGAACTGTGAAACTAACATATCTTCACCAGTTGAAGTTAATTCAAATTTGGCGAAAGTGTAGTTTGAAGTTCCAACAGCGTATGTTGCTGCAGTGGGTGTGTCTGAACTTGGTCCTGCGGTCAAAGTGCCGTATTCAATAATGTCATGCAAAATGGTGCTTCCGATTGAGTCAGTACCGACAATCTCACTTGTTCCAAGGTCATTTTGTGAACTTAAACCGTCTGCTCTAATGTATGTTTGCACGTCAGTTATCTTGAAACCGAGCACTGTATCTGCAACTGTAGCTCCAGATGAAACATCGGCTTTAGCCAACACGATCTTTGATTCGGACTTTGCTAAATCGAAAAGTCCGGATGCATCAAGACCTGAGGTATAAGAACCGAAGGTTACATAACCTGAAATCATTGTGGCAGGGCCAGCAACGACTTCTCCGGTTTCTGCATCATACAATGTGATATTGCTTATATCTGCATCTGAAAGTGAAGTGCTAGCTTCCTGAAACTTAATCTGAGTTACTCTTATTCCTTCATTTGCACCAGCAGTAAACTTAAAGGCAACAACATCGTTTTGAAGTGTACCTCTGGAATAATCCTGGGCTGAAGGGCTGTAAGATGAGTCAAGAGAAACATTCAATGACCCCAAGATAACACTAATTGAAGATGCTTGTTGTGGCCAGGTATCAGCAGCGTATGTATTACCATAAGCTACAATCTGTCCACCACTGTTTGATCCGTAAGCCGTAACATCTGTGTTCGCTGAAATTTCAAACTGTACTGTTCTGCCATCCACTCCAATGCTTGTTCCAACGTCTACATAAACAGTCAGGGTCTTTGAACCTCCAGCTAATATAGCTAATGGACTATCGGAAAAATCGATAGTTGCTTTTCCATTAGTTAAAGCTGCAACTGTTAAGCCTAACTGAGTTGATCCATAGAACAACTTGATGTTGGCTATATCAGTATCTACTGAGGTTCCTACCTCTGTAATTGTTACTGAATAAAGTTTAATTGCTTCACTCGAAGAAGCTGTAAATTTAAATCCAGCAACTGCCTGTTCTTGTCCTCCGGCTAAAATGTCTCCAGAAGGAGAAGTTGTGCTGGCAACCTCAACTAAACCGGCTGAAATTCCGGCGATACTCATCCCACCACTTAAGATTGGAAATACTCCGTCTAAAGCTATGGTTGAAGTAATATCAGTTGATGCGTTAATTGCGAATTTAGGTGTATTGCCCTGGCTTGCACCAGAAGCAATACTGGCTTTGACTGACAAAACCTTGCAAGTGTTTGCAGGAATTGTCCAGTTTAAAGAAGAAAACGTAGCTTTATGAGTAGTAGAATTCAAAGCCTGGGTTGCCCCAACTTGAGTTACACCATCATAAAGTTTTACATAGGAAATGTCAGTGTCTGCTGCAATTCCTGCTCTGGTAACTATAATCTTTGAGATTGTATTTGCTTCAGCAGCTGTGCAAACGTTAGCTTTCAAAAAGATAACGTTCTGTGCTCCTTTAGCAATAGTAGCTGCACCTGGTGTGTCAGCTGCTAACTCTATCTTATTAGTACCAGCTGTAGGAGTTGTATCTCCCCCTGATGTATCTCCTCCAGATGTGGAGACCATTGTGTTTAATTTAGCCCTTGTTGAAGAGCCAACGTAACCAGTTCCAGATGAAAGTCCCAAAGGTGTTAAAATCTCTGAGGCATAATTCTCCTGGAATTTGATTGCGGCAGCTTTAGTCAAAGGACCAAAGTAATTAGTTTCGCTACCGGCTGAGCCAACTCCTGATGCGGTAAGCTGTGTTGCAGCGTCAGAGTTTAAGATGATCTGTAAACATTTTACATCATCACCCGACATGCCAACTTTAAGGCTTCTATCAAAGGACGTAATAGTACATCCTGTAACAGTGCCTCCGGTTGAACCACCTTGAAGCTGACTCAATAGAGCCACGGCATTAGCCAATTGCTGTGTTAAGCTTGCGACTAATGCTTCAAGTTCTGCCATTGTTGCTGCTTTGACAGATCCGGGGCCAACCATTAAAGTTGCACATGCAACCAAAGTAACGGTAGCTATAATCTTTTTTGCTATATTAGGCATTTTTAATTAATTAATTTTTAATTTCGACAAATAATTTATTTCTCTGTCGCGTCGACCTTTGATCCCTTGAACTATTACTTTAGTTTGAAAGGGTTTTTAATTTCACGACCTTACGTAACGGCCACGAAACTAATTCCCCTTTCTGACTATTTTTCTTAGTTCGGTAATCGCGACTCCATTGTTAATGAATAATGGGCTGGCAAAAAACAAACCAAGTTTTTTACAAACCCGAACATTTAACTATTCTTCCTTAAATTATTGTTAAGGTCAATGCTGTCAATTGTGGAAAACTGTTACTGATTAGTTAAATACAACTCTAATGCTTCTGAATATTCTCCTTCTTCAAACAATCCTTTCATCTGTATTAATATTTCAGACGTTTCATCTATCATTTGTCTATCCTCTAAATCTTCTATCAAATTTCCAACTATTCTCTTAAAAGCTTCATCCCATTCAGAAGTTTCTTTTTCACTTAAAACTACTCCCAAAGCTTCTATTCTATTCTTATTATCCTCTAATTTCTTGGTTTCCTTTATTAATCTCTCTATACTTTCAGGGCTGGAAGTAGATATTTTAAAGCTTCCCAGATTTCTTACTGCTTCTGATATATTAGCTTCAAATTCATACATCGTAGGAGCTAAATTCTTAGCTGGAGCTGTAGCCAAATCTTCTAGTCTATCATTTGCTAATTTAAGCTGAAAAGTAGATTTTTCTTCGTCTGACACAAAAATAGCCTCCCCGATATGGGCGACTTTTCTTATCGAATATAGGACATCACCAGGGATTGAATTTTTGACCAATCCATAGCTAATTCCTCCTAACATCAAGAAAAACACGAAAAAACCAGCAAAAGCTAGCTTTAATGAAGGGAAAAACAAGATATTTGTCTCTTCTCCTTTAAAAAGCTCTTTTTTATTAAAAGAAACCCAATCTTTACTGGGCTTTACGTCTCTTAATTGCTTAAGCTGACTAATGAGTTCTTTTTCTTGCATCATACAATTACGACGCAAAATAGGGTGTTTTATTACACTTCTTTTACTCTATTTTTAAGGGATTTTAAGGCCCTATGTAATATAACTCTAGTATTTTGCTCTGATTTATTCATCATTTCAGCTACTTTTTTAATTGGAAGATCATCCAAATAGTGCCAAACAATAACGTTTTGGTAGTCTTCTTTAAGATCATTTAAGGCTAATTTCACTTGACCCAAGTCTGAAGCAAATATAGCCTTTTCTTCTAAGTTAGCTTCTGGGTCATAAATAGGTATATTTTCAGCAGAAACGACCTGTGTTCTGCCTTTTTTCCTATAGTAATCAGTAACTAGATTACGAGCAACCCTGTATATGAAAGCCTGATGGTTTTCAATAGTATTATTCTTGTTCTTATAAAACTCCCAGCACTTTATAAAGGTTTCCGAACATATGTCTTGAGCTATATCTTTTGAACTTACCTTCAAAAAAACAAACCTGTATATTTTATCAATATATTGGTCGTATATTTTACTGAATTCTTTACGAGGATTTGCCATAATTTATGCTTGTTTTGATAGGACATTACCTATGTCCTACATATATATATGTATGTCCTACCTAAGCAGTACGTGATTTCAACTGATAAAAGGTATTATTCTTCTCTCCAATCCTTTCAATCTTACTATTATGAAGTAGGCCCTCAAAATCTCTTCTTAGGGTCCTTTTAGTGACTTCAGGAAGGATCTCTTTTAACTGCCAAACCTGGGCTCTGCCGTTTTCTTTTAAAAAGGCTATTATCTTCTCCTGTCTTTCTGTTAAGCCTGATTGATGCTGAAAACTGTTATTTTCCGAGCCCAAAAAGGGTGAGGAGGAAGATGAATCTTTAGATTCATCGAGCCCTATCTGAGGAAGGGTTTGTTGAGGTATTATTTCCTCATTCTCAAGGAGAGCTCTTAAATTACCATAATCTTGCCTTATTGCCAAGATATCAGAAGGGCTTACCCAATTCTGAGCTAAGCTGATCTCAAAAAAGTTATCTAAAATAACCAAATCTTCATTATTTGGACTAGCCAAAAAGCTGGCAGCCACTTCCCTCATTTTATACCTTAATGGTTCTTTTTTAGGGAAGAATAAAGTTATTCTGTATAAATTATTTGTTAGTTGAATTATATGGTTTTTATCCATCGAAATAAATTGAAAATTTATTGAAGATCGAAATGAATCTTTGATTCATTGAGTATTAAAAAACACTATATTACATAGTGAAACACTGGATAAATTATAGCTGAAAAATAACAATTAGTCAAAATAAAAACAGGGAATATCCCCTATTTATAAGCTTAAAACGCCGTTTATTGCTCTAATTTTAATCCAATTTTTTCTGCCAACTGATGAACCCATTTTTCTAATTTATCCACCTTATGGGCTAGCATTACCATTTCTTGGAAGTAACTATCTGCTTTCTTGGCATAAGCATCAACTGAAATCTGAAGATTATTAAAATCTTCTTTTATTTCATCAAACCTCTTATCTATGCCCGTGAATTTCTGGTCTAAATATTCAATTAATTCGCTAGAATCTTTTTCCATACAAATTTATTATAGCTCTGGCGAAAATCCTGTCAAACAAAAACTAAACTAAATTAAGTTTTCCACAGCTTTAGGCTGGATAGATTTTCTATCTTTTGGTAGAATAGCCGAATGTGTTTTAATCTTTCAAAAAGAACAAAAGTTATTTTTATTGTCGTTGTTTTATTAATTCTTCTGGCTGGAGGATTTTTTTATTATTGGCAGAATAGAGAAATAAAAGGTAGTCCTGATGATTACGTAATTACAGAAACCGAACAAGGAAAAATTGTAGAAAACGAAAAGGCAGGATTTTCAGTAGAAGTACCTAAAGGATGGACACCAGAAAAAATGAAGGTGGAAGAAGGAGTAATTTCAATCAATTCACAAGATGCAGAATTTGAAAAAAAAGATAACCAAATAGTTTTACCCTTACAAAAAGGATGCGTTATTAACATAGAAATTATCTATCGAGAATTAACCATTGACCAACTAAAGGATGAAGTTAAGTATACCCATTTTTTAATGGGTAAAATATTCGACGAATTTGAGGAGATTGATATTGATGATTTTTTAGCTTTAAAAAATAATTTTAATACTGAATCCTCTGGAGAAACATTAGCTATATATATACCTAAGGAAAATAAAATATATTCTTTCTTTCTCTTTTGGGGCCCAAACAATGAAGAATTTTGCACACAAGCTTTTAATGAATTTTTAGAAAAAATTTCTATAAAATAGTTCTTTGTGATGTTAGAAATCATTAAAAACAGGGTATTCTTGAATGTTATTCTGCTAATTTCCTTAGCAGGATTTTTAATTTTTCCAATTAGTACGTCATCTGACGATTTGAATTTAACAGATATTACTCCGAAAGAAGCCAGCGAATATCTTGAACTGCCGGAAAAAGAAGTTAAAGCATTACTGTATTCTTTAATTAGCTTATTCCATAAAGAATGGATAAATTTGGAAACTGCCCCGTACTCTAGCGCGGAAGAAAGGGCCGTAAATAACATCATGAAAAAAACAACACAAATTCAGGCCTTAAATCATCTCTTGAAAGAAGCTCCAATGGAAACCTCTTGGAAAATAATAAATGGAGCTGTAAAAATATGCAGAATAATCTTGGCAGAAGATATCTCGGGCGTTTTGGACGAACTGGAGAAAGCAAGCATTAACAAAGCAGTAAGCTACGGACTGAATTTCTTATTAAAAAACGACGTTAGAGTAACGCCTGGGGCAATGGAATTTAAATATTCATTAAAAGAGGACGGGGAAACTAAGGTTGTCTTTCAATATCTTATTGTTTACCAGCCCCTGGACGAAAAAACAGGAAAAGTGGTGATAAAATTTTATTCTCCTAATCCCTTAAAATTACCTAAAATAAAAGGGAGTCTTGGTGCATCATCAGCCATCTACCATGAACTCAAAAATGACCTTCCTCCATTTACAATTGAAATCCAAGGAACATTAAAAAATTATGATTGGACTAACGACGAATCAATAAATATTGAATTCCCAGCTGAAGTCCCGGATTTTGGGATAAAACCAATAGGGTTCTGGGAAAAATATTTACTAAAACCCATTGAAGGCACCATTAAAGAAGTTGAAATAATTATTACGAAAATAACCGGCAAATCTCCTAAAATAGTGGAAGCTTGGGAAAAAATAAAAGCAGAGGCAAAATCATTCATATCTGAAATAAACCCATTCTCCCCCGCCGCTCTAGTCGAAATCCCTCAAGTCAACACTTATCCGACACAAACGTCCATTTCCGTCTCTAAAGAATCTGTTGAGGTCGATCCTCAACAAACAGAAAACCTTATCCAGAAACCCGTTGAGGTCGATCCTCAACCCATGACTTTAATTGAAATGCAGGAAATTATTGATGATATTTCAGAAGAAATCGATGATTTATCCCAAAAGGTCTTTGTGCTTAACCGAGTTAATCAACAAGAAGAAAACAATAAGGAAGAATTAGAAGATGAAAACGACAATAAAAAAGGAACCGACGAAGAAGATCTTATTAGGGATCGACCTCAACAGACTGATTTATGCTCAAAGAACGGATTGCCTACTGGGGACAAAGTAATTTTTAACGAAATCGCCTGGATGGGAACTGGAAATTCAAATAATGACGAATGGATTGAATTAAAAAACATCTCCGAAGAAGAAATAAACTTATTCGGTTGGAGTATCTTAAACGGAAACGATAAAATAAACATAAAATTTAAATCAGAATTAATTGCAGAAGGAGAATACTTCCTTTTAGAAAGAACTAACGACGGTTCTGTCTCCGACATTTTAGCCGACTTCATATATAGTGGAACCTTAAGAAACACGAATGAAACCTTATATATTTTTGACGAAAACTGCCAAATGCAGGATATGATTTCCGATTTGCCTCAATGGAATTACGGAAACAATGAAACCAAACAAACCATGGAAAGAAAGCTAGATTTAGTATGGCAGACCAGCAAATATGCGGGCGGAACGCCGAAATCAGAAAACAGCAGAGGATATATTATCGTGTTCAATTATGGGGGCAGCTCCTCTCCTCCAATTATTACCCAAAATGAAGCTGTTAAGGAGAGTCCCCAACAGATAATATGTTCCGTCAGGGAAGAACTTCCAGTTCACTCCCCTATCATTTTAAACGAGATTGCCTGGATGGGATCAACCAGTAGTTCAGCTGATGAATGGATTGAACTTAAAAATGTTTCTACTTCCACTATTTCTTTAAATAATTGGCAATTAATAGGTGAAAATTCTGAAACTAACGAAAATAAAATAGAAATAATTTTTAACGAAGATAACTTAATTCCAATGTCCAGTTACTTTCTACTGGAAAGAAGCGATGATGATTCGGTCCCCGGGATTGAATCCGATAAAACCTTTACCGGAGCAATTAATGATTCTAATTTTATTTTGAGACTTTTTGACGACGCATGCAGATTAATTGATGAGGTTACGGCTACTTCCACCTGGACGGCCGGGCAAAAAGAACCCGAAAGAAAAACCATGGAAAGAAACGATGCATTGAATTGGCATACTTCATATTCTCCTTCCTCAATAAATGGGTTATTTGGAACGCCAAAGGGAGAAAATAGTCAAAAACAAGAACCTTTAATAGGGGAAAACCAATCCCCAATCGCCTTATTTAACTATCAACTGCAAAACCCAGTCATTAATCAAGAAATTATTTTTGATGCTTCCTCTTCTACGGATCCTGACGGAACAATAACTTCTTATGTTTGGGACTTCGGGAATAATAATTCAACTACAATAGAAAATTCAACCACAACTTACAGCTATTCAAATTCGGGTGAATATATTATAAGTCTACAAATTGTAGATGACAAAAATAGTACTAGCTCCATTGCCACTTCAAGTATTATTATTTCCCTTGAAGAAATTCCGACATTAGAAATTGTAATAAATGAAATTGCATGGATGGGAACTTCGGCCACAAATTCGGAAGATGAATGGATTGAATTATATAATAATACTGACTCAAATCTTGATTTAACTGGCTGGAAAATACTGAAAAATGGAGAAAACTTTATAGAAATCTCCAGTTCAACAATTAAGGAGATATCCACAAGTACAATTTTGGCTCAAGGGTTCTATCTTCTAGAAAGAACTGATGATACTACTATTATAGATATTCCTGCAGATTTAATTTATACTGGCATTTTAAATAATAATGGTGAAAAATTAGAGCTAAGAGATGCTTCAGGAACATTAATTGATTTAATCGACTGCTCCTCAAGCTGGGTTACAGGAACAATCACTCCAGGATACATTTCCATGGAAAAAATAGATTCATTTGCTTCTGGAACTAATGTAGAAAACTGGGCCAATAACAACATCGCCAACCGTAACGGCAAAACCGCTGATAATAAACTAATTAATGGGACTCCAAAACAAATAAACAGCGTATCACAAATAAATACTGAGATCGAATCGCTACCTTTTAATGAATTTGATGAAATAACACTAACTCAACTTGGAAATCCTTATATTATAGTTAACTCATTAACAGTTCCGAATAACAAAACTTTAATAATTGAACCTGGTGTAATTCTAAAATTCAAAATGCCAAGTAGTTATGGACGCGGGGAAGGACCATATTTAAAGGTGCAGGGTAATTTAAAAGCCATAGGGAAAGAAAACGAACAAATTTTGTTTACCTCGACAGATGGAAACATGTGGCCTGGAATAATTTTTGAAGCAGACGAATCAGAAATGGAAATAAATTCCTATTTAGAATATGTTCTAATCGAAAAATCCAGAAGTTGGGAATCGCCTTCTTATCCTGCTGTAAAAATAGATAAAAAAGCTATCTCAATCAAAAACTCTACCTTAGATGCCTATTATAATTACAGAGGAATTTATATGATTGATTCCCATTCAATAATAGATAATGTTACTTTTAATTATTTCAACGACTCCCTCTATCCACATTCGGGAGAATATACCAGCGCTATATATATAGAAGGAGGAGCCCCTACTATCAAAAATTCCACTTTTCAAACGGCCCTATACGGAATTTTCATCCAAACAACAGAATCCTGTTCTCAAAATAGCAATTTCAAAATTTCATCAAATACTTTTATTCAAAATGACATACCAATATATCTTAGGGGCAGCGGGTCCCCCTGCTTCGAAAATAATCTAATACTTGACCCACAACCCGACAATCTAAACAATGTCTTTGACGGAATAGTCCTTGGAAGAACTACTATTAATTATGATACTTTTTGGCAGGCAGATGTTCCATTTATAATTGAAAGACAACTTAGTATAGAAAATGCTACATTAACTGTAGCTTCCGGCATAACAATAAAATTTAAATATACTAGTGATGGTAACAACAGAGGGTTTTTAGAAATAAAAAATGGAGCATCTTTAGTTGCTCACGGAACGACAGAAGATAAAATTGTCTTCACTTCAGCAATGGAAACTCCTTCACCATGGAATTGGAAGGCGATTTATTTCAGAGAAGGAAGTTACGGCCTTTTAGAGAATGTTGAAATAAGCTATGGAGGAAGCGGAAATACATTAAATGACTGCCTAAAAATTGAGACAGAAAACGTATTGCTAACGAACGTGGAAAAGTATCAATGTTCTATTAATTAAAGATGTCGCCTATTGAAAAAGCGGGGAATCCCCCGCTTTTTCATATATACAAAAATTTAGATAAGATTACCAACAAATGCATGCTGTTCCCGGAAATCCAATATCTAAAGATGCTTCACAAAGCTCTTTAGTTCCCTTTTGAGAAGCGGCAAAATATGTATTGAAGCTACAACCAGTTCCTGCATTTTCCAATGTTGAATAAGTACAAAATGCCTCTCCAAGAGGATCGCAAGCTGTATTGTCTAGCCAAACGTAAGTTCCACTTCCTGGATCAGTTGGAGCGTCTAAATAAGTGCTTATATTAGGCATAGCTGCTCCAGCGTCTGTCAAATAAGCATCTTGATCTCCGTAATACATTTCTTGTGCTGTAATTACTGCACGCATATCTGCTTGTCTCTGAGCATCTCTGGCTTTACTCCTCGCCCCGCCCAATGAAACTAAAACTATGGATGCCAAAATACCTATAATGGCAATAACGACTAACAATTCGATTAAGGTGAAACCTTTTTTATTTTTAGCAAATATTTGCATGATTAAATATATATTAAATTGACTTTTAGTATCGACCTTTTAAAATTTCTAATCTGTAAGATTAAATCCACAACAGTCTGCATTTGAAGGTGGTCCAGTATAAGCCTTTGAGGCAACTCCTTCGTTAGAAGCGCAATTCCATGTAGTGGCAGAGGGAGCTTCCAATAAAGTATAAATACAATAAAGAGCAGTGGTTCCGTCTGTCCATTTATAAATACTATCTCCAGAATCACTTGGATCTGTTGGAACGGTTAAATAATTTGTTATAACTGTTCCGGCTGCAACTCCAGGTGCAGTATTTAAATACCCGTTATTGTCGTCGTAATAAAGTTCCATTGCAGTATTAACCTGTCTAAAATCAGACTGTCTTCTGGCGTCTCTGGCTTTTTCTCTGGCTGGACCCAATGAAACTAAAACTATGGAAGCCAATAAACCTATAATGGCTATTACTACCAATAGTTCTATCAAGGTGAAACCTTTTTTATTTTTTGAAAATATTTTCATATATTTATTTATTTAATGTTAATGTATTTTACCACACATCAAAATAAAAGGTACATGTGGAAAACTCGATATTAAAAAGTCATCATCTTGTACATCGGAGTTAGTATTGAAAGCATGATTCCTCCGACTATCCCCCCCAAAAAGATGATCAAGACTGGCTCCAATACTCCCAAAAAACTTTCTATGGAAGTATCTATTTCCTCTTGGTAAAAATCCACTATATCCATTAAAACATTATCCAAATTACCTGTTTTTTCCCCCACTATCACCATTTGATTAAAAACAGGAGGAAAGAGTTCCGGATACTTGGCTAATACAGAAGAAATAGTATCTCCTTTTCTAACTCCTTCTTTGGCTTCATTAATCACTTTTTTGTAAGAAGTGTTTCCCATTACATCTCCTGTTGTTTCCAAAGATTGAGCGATTGGCAAACCTCCGGAGATTAAAGTAGAAAGGTTTTCCGAAAATCTGGAAACATAAATTATTTTCAATAAATTATTCAGCATCGGAATCTTCAACATAAAACTGTCTAAATTCTTTTTACCTGATTCTGTTTTTGTGTATCTGGAAAGAAAAAATACAAGAAAAGCAATAATGAAAATAAATATCCAACCCCAGCTTTTTAAAAATTCTGAACCTGATATCACCATTCTGGTGACCGCTGGAAGTTCCTGTCCGGAATTTTCTAAAACCTGGGTTAAATTAGGTATGACAAAGAAAACCAAAAGTCCTATGACTAATACAACCACAAATACCACCAAAGAAGGATAAATTAAAGCTCCCTTAGCTTTGGAAACTAAATGATATTCCCTTTCTAAGTGCTTTGCCAGATAATCTAAAACCTCAGAAAGCTTGCCTGACACTTCTCCAGATTTAACCATGGCTATATAAAAAGGTGAAAAGATCTTGGGATGCTGAGCTAAGGCTTTTGAAAAAGATGTCCCTGCTTCCACTTCTTCTGAAATATGAAACACCTTTTCCTTAAATTCGGCGTTCTTCATCTGGGAAGATAATACTCTCAATGATTCTATCAAAGAAACCTTGGACTTGAACATTATAGACAACTGTCTGGAAAATAAAACAATGTCTTTTCTGGAAATACTAGAAAAAAATCTTATGTTTTTGGCATAAATAGGAGATTTGGCCTCTTCCAAAAGAGTTACGTATAATCCGTAACCCTGCAAAAGGTTGATGGCTGCTTCTTGAGAAGAAGCTTCAACCTGACCTATTCTGATGTCTCCAGCTTTTGTTCTCCCTTGATAGTTAAATTTCATATTAAAACTACTTCACCAGCATCTTTAGTTCAGCAGAATTACTAGAGTAGTTTAACGCGCTTTCCAGAGATATTTCTTTTCTCCTAACCAGATCGGCCAAAGCTCTGTTTAAAGAAATCATCCCTATTTCGTTTGAAGTTTCAATAACTAAAGGCAACTCGTGTATCTTGTTTTCTCTTATTAAATTAGCTACTGCCGGAGTAGTAATCATTATCTCGCAAGCCGGAATCATGCCTCCTTTTATTCTTGGAACTAATCTCTGAGAAACTATCCCCAACAAAGAACCTGACAGCTGGGCTCTAATTTGGTTCTGCTGAGAGGCGGGAAAAGAATCCACTATTCTATGTACACTCTGGGCAGCTGAATTAGTGTGCAAAGTGGCAAAAACCAAATGGCCTGTTTCAGCTGCAGTAATTGCAGTAGCCATGGTCTCAGGATCTCTCATCTCCCCTACCATAATAACATCCGGGTCCTGTCTGAAAGTAGCCCTTAAAGCTTTTGGGAAACTTAAGGTGTCTTTGTAAACTTCTCTCTGGTCAATGATGCTCCTGTCATCTTGAAAAATGTATTCTATAGGATCTTCGATGGTTATTATGTGCTCTGCCCTGTTGTGGTTTATCTCGTCTATTATCGCAGCCAGAGTGGTTGATTTTCCCTGAGAAGAAGGACCGGTAATTAGAACAAAACCCTGGGAAACTTTTGTAAAATTCCTTAAAAGTATGGGGAGATTTAATTCATCTATAGTCTTAATCGCAAAAGGAATCAAACGAAGAGCCATAGCCACTTCTCCTTCTTGGAAAAAAACATTTACCCTGAAACGGTTATTTTCAAAACTATAGGAAAAATCTATTTCCTTTTCATCTAAAAATCTCTGCCACTGCTCTTCTGATAAAATAGTTTTGGCTAGTCCTTTAGTGTCTTGTGATTCTAGTTTTTTATTTTTTATAAGAGGAACTAATTTCCCAGAAATTCTCAAAACAGGAGGATGTCCTCTTGATATATGAAGATCTGAGGCCTGTTCCTTTATCGTAATCTTTAATAAATCGCTTAATTGATCTTGGTAATTATCAGGCATGTTTGTTATTTTAGAATTTTTTTAATCTCTTCTACAACTTCAGAGGGAGTATAATGGGCTTTTATTAAATAGCTTGTAGCTCCCAAGGCCATTCCCTTTTCCACTTCTTCTTTCTGGCCAAGATTAGAAAGAATTATTATTTTTAAATCTTTTAAACTTTCTTCTGCTCTTAAGGCTTTGAGCACTTCCCATCCGTCCATTTGAGGCAAAACAACATCTAGAATAACTATATCTGGTTTTATTTCTTTAGTTTTAGACAATACTTCACTCCCGTCAGAAACAACTTCCAACTCAAAACCGCTCTCTTTTAGTTTTGTCCCGTATATGTCTATTAAAAATGAATCGTCCTCCACTAATAATATTTTTTCCATGTTATCTTTCTTCTGTTACTTCTGTTACTCTTAATACTTCTTCTATGGTTGTAGTTCCGCTTAGAGCCTTTAATATCCCGTCCTGTCTTATGCTAATCATACCCTGTTTTTTAGCTTCTTTCAAAATCTTAGTTTCGGAAGGCTCTTTTAAAACAATCTCTTCTAAAGAACTGGTCATAGACAATACTTCAAATAAAGCGATCCTTCCAGAGAATCCAGTGTTATTGCACTTTGGACATCCTTGAGGTTCATAAAGCTTTATTTCTTTTTTCCCATCCAGATCTTTTTTTATTTCAGATGGTATGTCGGCCAATTCTTTCGTTATTAATTCTTTTATCTTTATATTTGGCTTTACTTCCTTTTTGCAATCATCGCAAAGTTTTCTGACTAATCTTTGAGCTATGGCTAATTGCAAAGTGGATGGAATAAGATATGGTTTAATCCCCATATCCACTAATCTTGGAATAACCCCCAAAGAGTTTGAAGTGTGCAAAGTAGACAATACAATATGGCCAGTTAAAGCAGCATGGATTACTAAAGTGGCTGTTTCTTCATCTCTAATCTCGCCAACCATAATAACATCCGGGTCCTGCCTAAGAATATGCCTTAACCCTGAAGCAAAACTGTATTTTATTTCCGGCCTTACTTGTGATTGATTCAACCCTTCCACGAAGTATTCCACTGGATCTTCTAAAGTGACAATATTTACTTCTTCTTTGTTCAATAAATCCAATATAGAATACAAAGTTGTAGTCTTGCCAGAGCCAGTAGGACCGGTGGCTAATATCAAACCATATGGCTTTTTAATTTTTTCCTCCACTATTTTCAAATTCCTTCTTTCCAAGCCAAGAGCCTGAAGACTTTTCTTTCCGACCTGAGGGTCTAAGACACGAATAGCTACTTTTTCGCCCAGGGTAGTTGGAAAAGTTGATACTCTATAATCAATAGATTTCTCGCCCATTTTGGTTGAAAATCTTCCGTCTTGGGGAATTCTTGCTTCGTCTATCTTTAAATTAGAAAGAATTTTAATCCTGGCTACTACAGCAGGATGGATATCCAAGGGTAAAAATATAGAAGCGTGCAAATCTCCTAAAGACCTGAATCTGACTCTTAACTTTTCCCTAGTAGGCTCAATATGAATATCAGAGGCATCTCCATCTACTGCATGTCTTAAAATAACTGCAACAATTTTAGTAATTGGGGCTTCTTCGGCAATCCTTTCATACTCTGCCGCAGATCTTGGACTTCTTCTATCACTCTCTTGTTTTAATTCTATCTCCAATTCTTCTAAAGCCATTCCTACTTCTCTTTTAAGAGTTTTATACTGACTTAAAAGATCTTTAAAAGTAGTGAAATTTATTAAAAAGACTTTGTAGGTAAAGTTTTTTTGCCTAGCTAAAAACTTTAAGGCCTCTTGAGCTTTTAAATCTTCCGGGTAAACCATTCCTACTTCCAAATCCTTTTCTGTTTTGCTCAAAGGAATCATTTTGTAATATTTAGCTGTTTCTTCTGGGATCAACTCCAATATTTTTAATGAAACTTTTTCTGTATCAACTTCTTTCAAAGGAATTTTAAGAATTTCGCTTTTGGAAGAGAAAAGAACAGTTTCTGGAACAGCTTTTTCCTCAATCAAAATTTCCTCTTCTTTCTTTCCTGTTTCTGCAGCATGAGAAGCAAGGGTAGAAGCTCTATCTTTATTCAATATGCCTTTGTCTTTTAAATATTTAATGATTGACATGGTTTAAAAAGGCGTAAAAGGATTTTCTCTGCCCAATTCAGTCCCGGTGGCTAATTCTAAAGATTGTATTTCCAAAAACGGTTCTAATCCTTTTAAAACTGGATTTTTCAAAACATCAAAATTTATTTTCACTTCTGGCCTTGGAATAAACATCCCTCCTTCTGTAAATTCTTCCGGAATAGATTCTGGTTTTAAAAATCCATTATAAATAACAAAGAGAATTACTGCTAAAACAATAGCTAAGGCAAAAAGCAAGTTTTTTTGGTTTTTTTTCTTTTGTATGAAATTACCTTCTACCATATTAATAACTAAATGCTCTTAAGCTTAAGTCAAAATCTAAAGCGTCTGTTTCCTTGTTCTGCTCAAAAGAAAGACTACGTACTTCAAACAACCTGGCTGATTTTTCTAAAACAGAAAGGAATTCTTTGAAAGAAGAATATTCCCCAGTTAATTCTACCATAAATGTTATTTCATTTATCTTAGTGTTTCCTTCCAGAGGAGCTACGGTAAATGGGTTTATCTCGTTCAAAACTATTCCAGAAAGAGAAGCTGTTTCTTGTATGAATTTAAATATAGAAGGAACAGAAGCATCAAATGGCAAAGCAGAAGATATCTTGGAAACCTCAAGCGCGTTTTCGTCCAACTTGATCTTTAATTCCTCCAACTTATTGAAGTATTCTTTCTTGTACTGCAATTCTATTTCTTTAGCCTGAATATTTTCCTTTGTCTCGTTTAGCTGGCCGAATTTAGGAAATAAAAATATTCCCCCTATCACTAAAATTAAAATAAAGGCAGCTATTATCACCAAAGGAATGTAATTTACCAATTTTAAGTAAAAATTAATCTTTTGCATTTAAAAATCCTGGTTTAAAGTAAATCAATAAATTAAAATCTATCTGACCTTCTTTGTTTATGGCAGAAGAAATAAGCCTGAAATCATTCAATTCTTCTCTCTCTTTTAAAACTAACAGTTGTTGACCTAAGCTTTCAAAATTTTTAGTTTTTCCGGAAAGTAATAATTTACTTTCTTTTGTAAATAATTCAAAAGATGAAAACCAAACCAAAGGATGGGTTGTTTCTTCTAAGAAAGTGAAAGACTTGGTGTTTGCTTTATGCTCTTCTGAAAGAGTTTTAAAATCCTGTATTTTTACTTTATAGGATAAAACTTCTGTTTCTAAAGAAATATCTTCTAGGGCTTTCTCTTGGTCTATTACAGTTTCTAAATCCTCCAGGTTTTTTAAAGAATTATCAAGAGAATTGTTCAGTATGAAAAAAGAAACTATAGAAATTATTAAAAGAAAAATCAGGACGTAAAAAAGAATATTTAACCATCCTGGAAGTTTTGGTAATTCTTTTGGAATTATTTCTGTCATATACTAAAATTTAATTTATCAAATTGATAGTGGTTCATCTTCTTTGACCTTACTTTATTATATAACTAATACTCTAAACCGCGAAGAGCAGATCCCACGGCTATTGAATAACTTGGACCCATTTCTTTTAGAGTTTCTTCTAGAATCGGTGGATAAAATATGTTTGAAAATGGGTTGGCAATTTCTACTTCTACTCTCAGGTTCTCCTCGAAGTATTCTTTTAATCCGGGCAGTAAGGCCGTACCTCCAGCCAGAATAACTTTCTTAACCTCCTTTTTTCTTTTCAGGTAAAATCCGTGGATTATCCCCTCTACTTCTCTGATAATATTGTCCACTAAAGGAATTGTCACGTCTTTTAGCCCTTTCTCACTGTTTTCTATTTTTCCTCCCAAAAGACCTTGCGATTCTTTCATTTCCCTTGCTTTTTTGTATTCAATATTTAAGGATCTGGAAATAATATTGGTGAACTCGTTCCCGCCCACGTCAAAACTATGAGAAGTATAAAGATTTTTCCTGTCCACAATGTTGCAAGTAGTACTTTGAGCCCCAATATCTATTATGGCTTGGGGAATCATATTGTCTTCTGGGACCAATGACCTTATTAGCCCAAATACTTCTGCCTCCAAAGCATAAAGTTCCAATCCTGCCAGCTTGGCTATTTCGTTGTATTGATTTATTACTTCATTTGGAACGGCAGCCAGCAAAACTGTCATTTTTTTATTCTGGGCTATCAATTCTTTATCCTCCATAATCCTCCAATCCAATGTCATTTCTGACAAAGGAAAAGGAATATGCTGTTTGGCTTCAAACTTAACGGCCTGGGAAAGTTCTTCATTCGACATTTGGGGCAGTTCAAAATTAGTGAAGAAGGTGGAAAAATCAGGAATAGAAAAAATAGCCTGTTTAGACTTTATTTTGGCTTCTTGGATTATCGCTCTTATGGCTCTAGCTACATCATGATTGGACAATAAAAGAGTGTTTTTATCAAAAGTTCTGAAAGGTTTTTTGTATAAAACCTCAGCTGAAAGAGAACCATAGCTTTCTAATTTTCTACGATTGCCAAATCTGGATACTTCTACAACTTTTATGTAAGAAGTTCCTATATCTATTCCTAGAAATTTTTGTGGAAGCAAAAAATGGAAAATATTCAACATTTTAGTTTATTTATTATATCACAATAAGAATATTAACAAAATAAAAACCTTGTAAATTCAAGGCTGTTTCTGCGGTGGGAGAGGGATTCGAACCCCCGGTACCATTGCTGGCACAACAGTTTTCAGGACTGCCCCTTTAAACCACTCAGGCATCCCACCATGATATTATTGCGGAGAGGGAGGGATTCGAACCCTCGATACGGTTTTGCCCGCATAACAGGTTAGCAACCTGCCCTTTTCAACCACTCAAGCACCTCTCCAAATCGTTTTTAATTTTAACCTTAAAATAAGTTAAAGTCAATTGAATTTAGCTTAAAATTATGATAAATTCAATTTATAAGCCCTCTTAGTTTAATAACTCCATGTCCCCATAGCTCAACGGATAGAGTGTAGCCCTGCGAAGGCTGAGATGAAGGTTCAATTCCTTCTGGGGACACAAATAATTAATTTATAAAACAATTTTTAAGATTGCAGGCCCGTTCCGTTAAATTCGTTTGCGATTATTTAACGGGGTGAAATTCCTGCGAGGGCACATGAATCTATCAACTCCAATTGAGCAAATTCCTAAGGTTGGACCCCAATTCCAAAAAAAACTTAAAAGGCTTGGAGTTAAAACAGTAGGCCAATTGCTTTTCCATTTTCCCCATAGATATGAAGACTTTTCTAATATAATTCCCATATCCCAAGTTAACATAGGAGAAACAGTCTCTATTAAGGGGAAAATAGAAGATATTAAAAACATAAGAACATTCAGAAAAAGAATGGTTCTAACCCAAGCCACAATTACTGATGATTCAGGAAGCTTAAAAGTAATGTGGTTCAACCAGCCATACTTAATCAACTCTCTTAAAAAAGGCGATGTTCTTTTTCTAGCTGGAAAAATGAACACAAAACCAGGAAGCAAATATCTTTCTGCCCCAGCTTATGAAAAATTATCACAAGATATAAATAACTCTGATTTAATACATACGGGAAGACTAGTCCCTGTTTATCCTGAAACAGAAGGACTATCTTCTAGATGGTTAAGGTACATACTTTGGCCTTTATTAAAAAATATAAAAGACAAACTTCCTGACTCCCTTCCTAGTAAATTAAAAGAAAAATATAATCTTCCTGATTTTAACAATTCCATATGGCAGATACATTTCCCAGATTCTTTAGAAAAGGCTGAGAAAGCAAAAAAAAGATTTACTTTTGAAGAATTATTCATTCTTTCCCTTTTTATACTTAAAGAAAGAATGAAAATGGCAAAAGAAAAATCAGTTCCTGTTCCTGTTAATTTAAAGATAATAAAAGATTTTACAGAATCTTTACCTTTTAAACTCACGGATGATCAAAGAAAATCTCTCTGGCAGATACTAAAAGATATGGAAAAGCCAAGACCCATGAACAGATTATTGGAAGGAGATGTAGGTTCTGGAAAAACCATAGTGGCCGTTGCCGGAGCATTGAACGCTATAAAATCTGATTTCCAGGTAGCTATGATGGCTCCGACAGAAATACTGACCAAACAGCATTATCAAACTTTTACTAGATTTTTGAAAAAATATAAGCTGAAAATAGCTTTATTAACCGGAAAAGAAAGCAAATTGAATGATAAAAAAATAACTAAAAAGGAGTTATTGGAAAAAATAAAAAAAGGAAATGTAGACCTAGTAATAGGAACTCACGCTCTGGTTCAGAAAGAAGTGACTTTTAAAAACATAGCTATGGTTATAATAGACGAACAGCACAGATTCGGCGTGAATCAAAGAGCCAAACTCTGCCAACAAAAAGATATTATCCCCCATTTGTTATCTATGACAGCTACTCCGATTCCAAGAACTCTTTCTCTCACTCTTTACGGAGATTTAGATCTTTCTTTGATAAAAGAACTACCGAAAGGAAGGAAAAAAATAGAAACCAAAATAGTCGCTCCAAAAGACAGAAAAAAAGCCTACACTTTTGTAAAAACAGAAATAAAAAAGGGAAGGCAAGCTTTTGTTATCTGTCCGAGAATAGAAACGGGATCACAAGAAGAGGGGCAAGGCCTAAGAAAAAACAGCTGGGCAGAAGTAAAAGCCGTAAGAGAAGAATATGAAAAACTTTCAAAAACCATATTTCTGGAATTTAAAGTAGCCATGCTTCATGGAAAAATGAAAAAAGAAGAAAAAGAAAAAACGATGAAGAAATTTAAAAACGGAAAAACAGATATTCTGGTATCAACATCCGTGGTGGAAGTAGGAATAGATATTTCAAATGCAACAATAATGATTATAGAGGGGGCGGACAAATTTGGATTAGCTCAATTACACCAATTCAGAGGAAGAGTAGGCAGAGGAGAAAAACAATCTTTCTGTTTCTTATTAACAGATTATACTTCACAAACCCAAAACCTTAGATTAAGGGCTCTAATGAAGTTTGATAGCGGGTTTGATTTGGCAGAAAAAGATTTAGAAATTAGAGGGCCAGGTGACTTTTCAGGCCAAAGACAATGGGGAATTCCGGACATTGCCATGACGGCTTTAAAAGACCTTTCTTTGGTTGAGCAAACCAGAAAAGAAGCCGCAGAAATTCTAAAAGAAAGTCCAAATTTAAAAACCTATCCCTTGTTAAGAGATAGATTGGAATCTTTCAAAAAATTAATCCACCTGGAATAATCACTCAACCTTTCTAACTTTTTCAGTTACCCAAAAACCTAAATGCTTTCCTAAGAACAACCTTAATTGGGCATCTAAAGAAGGAAATGTTCCAAAAAGAATTAAGGTCGCGGGAAGCAACAACCATTGCAAAACCATTGATAAATTCTTCCACTTGCCAAACTTCTTTGGTTTTGGAGGTAAAATCACTAAGCTTAATATGGCTGACAGTATCATACCCATCATGGCAGCTGTCATAATATAGCTGGTTATCCTGGGAAGATTGTAGGACAATAAACTGATTTGGAAGTTCATCCCTCCCAATATCAAGGGCAACCACCCTAAAAAGAAAATTAACAAAGCTGAAGTAGCCCAAGCCCAGAAACCGTCTAAAATAGTATAAGTATGACGAATTTTCTCTTTCAAGAGGATTTTTTTATTCTTCAAGAATCCGAAAAGTAAATATGGGATTTCCACGCATCCCCAAGCCCATCTTCTTTGCTGCCTATATTGGTTAAAAGCTGTTTTTAAAAGACTGTCTGCCATTACAGCGTCCATGGAAACAGGATAATACAAAGGAATCATCCTATAATCTCCATTATTAGCAAAATAACTCTTCCAGAAAAACCTTGAGTCATCAGACACTATATTGGAAGGATAACCAACCTCCATTAAAACTTTAAAGGGTATGGCATGGGCAGAATAACTGACCAATTGCTCTGGCCTTTCCTGCTGCATCATCTGCCAGAAAGTACTGGAAGTTGCGATAACCCTGGAAAAAGCAGGAGCCTGCCAGATATTGTTATTATAAACGGGGATTGGCTGATAGCTGGATTTCAAAGGCTTTTCGGTTGTAAGATAATTCCAAGTTAATACAGCAAAATATTGGGGATAGGGCTTTGTATCAATATCAAAGTTGGAAACAATAATATTTTCATAAGGAATTTTCAAAGCATCCACCATTTTTCTAGCTTCTTTCAGAGCATAAGTAACATTGGATCCTTTGCCCGCCACTTCGCCCGGAACATCCTTGGGATGCAAAGAAGTAATAATTTTAAAAAACTTATTCTTGTATTCTTTCTCTATTTTCTCCGCCACCGGCAAAGAAAATTCTTTTGCCCTTTCTTCTACAGCTAAAACAACCATTATTTTATCTTTAGGATAATTTCCTTCCAGTAGAGATTTAATAGTTGACTCCGCGATTTCCAATCCTTCTTTATACATTGGCAAAACAACTAAATGATATATAGCCTTCCAATTCCTTCCGGGCAAGTCTTCCAACTCTTTTATCCAATCCATTTTCATATTCTTTTTCATCCTGTAGTATCCAGACAATTGGTGGACGGACAAATATATGATTCTTAAAAACCAAAAGAAATCAAATACAATAATAAAAACAGCCGCCACCGCTGGGGCTGACCATGAAAGAAAAATAGCTAAAATCAAAGTCCCCCAAGATAAAATAGCTGGAATCATTTCAAAAATGCGATAGATAATTCTGTCCTTCTTTCTCCGAAGTTCAGTTGATCTGGCTAAATCCAGATAAGAATATGTCATGCGGTCCCGACGGGATTCGAACCCGTGTTACCAGAATGAAAACCTGGTGTCCTAGGCCGGACTAGACGACAGGACCAAAAATCTATTTAATCCTAGCTAAAAATATGATAAAAGTAAAGTATATGAAAGAACTTCCGAAAGCTTACGATCCCAAAACAGTAGAAGGGAAAATATACGATTTCTGGCAGAAGTCCGGTTTTTTTAATCCTGACAAATTGCCCGGAAAAAGAAAGAAAAACTACAGTATAGTTATCCCTCCACCAAACGTAACTGGTGAACTGCATATGGGTCATGCTTTAAACGTCACTATTCAGGATATTTTAATCAGAAAAAAAAGAATGCAAGGATTTAAAACTCTTTGGCTCCCAGGGACAGACCATGCTGGGATTGCTACCCAGAATGTTGTTGAAAAACAGCTAAAGAAAGAAGGAAAAACTAGGTTTGATCTGGGAAGAGAAAAATTCGTTGAAAAAGTCTGGGAATGGAAAGAAAAATACGGAAACCTTATCCTAAACCAACTTAAAAAACTTGGCGCTTCTTGCGATTGGTCTAGAACAAAATTCACCATGGATAAAGAATATATTTCAGCGGTAGAAAAAACATTCCTTCATTACTATAAAAAGGGATGGATATATCAGGGAAAAAGAGTTGTTAACTGGTGTCCGAGATGTCAAACTTCTCTGTCTGACTTAGAACTAGAACACCAAGAGAAAAAAGGCAAACTCTGGTACATAAAATATCCTTTAAAAAATAAAAAGCAACACATAATAGTCGCCACAACCAGACCAGAAACAATGCTTGGAGATACAGCCGTTGCCGTAAACCCCAAAGATAAAAAATATAAAGATTTTATTAATGAAACTGTGATCCTTCCCATCCAAGAAAAAGAAATACCAATAATAACAGATGGAGCTGTTGATATGAAATTTGGAACAGGAGCAGTAAAAGTAACTCCTGCGCATGACGCAACTGACTGGGAAATAGGATTACGTCATAATTTAAAAGCTCCCCTAGTCATTAACGAAAGAGGAAAAATGACGAAAGAATCAAAAATATGCGAAGGCCTATCTCCCTTAGAATGCAGAGAAAAAGTTATTATCGAATTAGGAAACAAAAAGCTTATTGAAAAAGTAGAAGATTACAATAGTTCCACTCCTCATTGCTCCAGATGTAATACGCTAATTCAACCAATTCCCTCAAAACAATGGTTCTTAAAAATGGAGGTGCTGGCCAAAGAGGCAATAAGGGCAGTGAAAAGCGGGAAAGTAAAATTCCTGCCCAAAAACTTTGAAAAGATATACTTTGATTGGTTAAACAATATAAAAGACTGGTGTATATCAAGACAGCTTTGGTGGGGGCATAAAATTCCAATAAAAGGAGAAACAGATGTTTTAGACACTTGGTTTTCCTCTGCCTTATGGCCATTCGCTACTTTAGGCTGGCCTAAAAAAACCAAAGACTTAAAAGACTTTTATCCAACAAATGTATTATCTACAGCCAGAGACATAATAAATTTATGGGTAGCTAGGATGATTTTTTCTGGCAGAGAATTTATGAAAAAAGATCCTTTCTCTACTGTTTTGATACATCCAACTGTCTTAACTAAAGATGGAAAGAGAATGTCAAAATCTTTGGGCACTGGAATAAACCCATTGGATTTATGTGATAAATACGGAGCAGACGCTACTAGATTTGGGATAACTTGGCAGTTAACGGGAGGGCAAGATATTCATTTTGTAGAAGATAATATTGTAATGGGAAAGAAATTCTGCAATAAAATATGGAACGCTTCAAGGTTTGTGATGATGCAACTTCCCAAAAAACAAATGAAACTTCCAAATAAAATATCTGTTACTGGTTTAATCCCTGCAAACAAAAAAATACTAAATGCCTTAAATAAGACCATGGTTTCCGTGGATAATGACCTAGAATCATTTAAATTCGGCAGGGCGGCTAGAACGCTTTATGGTTTCTTCTGGCATGATTTCTGCGACATGTATATAGAAAAGGCAAAAAACCAGACAGATCAAAAAACAAAACAAATACTTCTATACACTCTTTCTACATCTTTGAAAATGTTGCATCCTTTTATTCCTTTTATAACAGAAGAAATATATCAGATCCTTCCCATTAAAAACAAAGCTAAAATGTTAATGGTAGAAAATTGGCCTAAAAAATGAGTTATCCTTTGTATATATTTTTCGGTCTAATGCCCAGCGCCATCTGGCTTCTCTTTTATTTGAGAAAAGACAAACATCCAGAATCTGCGAAAATGGTCTTGAAAGTATTCTTCTTCGGAGTGATTTCCGCTATTCCAGTAGTTTTAATAGAAATGGGCATTGTGGACTCAATAAACAGCATGGGGTTTAATTCTTCCTTCATGGTTTCTGTATTAAAAGTATTTGTCGGAGTGGCTCTGATAGAAGAATTCGTAAAATACTTAGTAGTAAGAGGACAAGCCTTAAAAAGCCTTGAGTTTGATGAACCGATAGACGCTATGCTTTATATGATAATTGCCGCTTTGGGATTTGCCGCTGCAGAAAATATATTAATTCTCTTTTCTTTGGGGCCTAATTTCCTTTTAGTAAATGTTTTTTCCTTGACCATTTTTAGGTTTGCCGGAGCAACCTTCCTCCACGCCCTCTGCTCTGGCGCTCTAGGATATTTTTTAGCCATGTCTTTTTACGAATCTAAAAAAAGAGGAAGGATATTTCTAAAAGGGTTATTAATAGTTACCCTATTGCACGGATTGTATAATTTTTCTATTATAGAACTAGGAACCATATGGAATTTTGTGATTCCATTATCAATAATATTAGGGCTGGCTATTTTCGTAACAATAGCTTTTAAAAGGTTAAAAAACTTAAAGAGCATATCAAAAATTTAAACTTATGGTATCTTTCATAGAAAAACTTAAAAAGGGCATGGGGGTGGAAGAATCTGAAGAAGAAACAGAAACGCCAGAATTAGTTATTAAGACAGAGCCTAAAAAGGCAAAAAGAGGAAGAAAAAAAGTAAATAAGTTGGAAATGAGAACAACTCCAATAGAAGAACCTGAAGAAGAATCGAAAGAAGAGGAAATAGAGGAAGAGTCAAAAGAAGAAAAAATCCCAATAATAGAAGAAGACAAAACCAAAGAAAAGAAAGAAGCAACTCCCACTCCAGAAGAGGAACAATGGTTTGAGGCAGAAGGACAATTAGCTATAGATATATACCAAACAGAGAATGAATTAGTCATCCAGTCTGCAATTGCCGGAGTTAATGCTCAATCCGTAGATATATGTCTAGAAAAAGATGTTTTAGTTATTAAAGGATGCAGAAGAAAACCATTGGAAGAAAAGGGTGACTATTTTTCCCAAGAATGTTTCTGGGGACCTTTTTCAAGAGAGATAATACTGCCTGCCGAAGTAGATCCAGACAAAGTGTTGGCCAGGATGAAAGACGGAATATTAACCATAAGGATACCTAAAATACTAAGAGAAAAAAGAAGGAAGATAACAGTTTCAGCTTAATAATAAAACCCCGAAAAATCGGGGTTTTTAGTTTGTGCCCAGGGCGAGAGTCGAACTCGCAAGGATTTCTCCAGTAGATCCTAAATCTACCACGTTTACCAATTTCGCCACCTGGGCTTATTTTTATCAGGTCTGCATATTAAATTCTATCTTCTTTAATTAAAAAATCAACCCTGTTCTATTAAAACAGGGAAGATTTATAATTTTGTCTAAATAAAATTAAACCTATCCTATGATCATTAATACTAATCCTGGGATAGCTCTAGCTATAAAAGCAACGAATAAACCAATAGCTGCAAACATTATGTAGTCCCTTCCAGTCTTAACCTTAGCTGCATCTCCAGCTGCCATCACTAAATTCATAGCACCGATGATAATAAATACTCCAGCTATTCCAACTAATAATACAAACATCCAATCAGCAATATTATACATTGTGTTTAAAACACAACAAATTGAATTTGGACCATCAATAGGAACATCCCCAGAACAAACTATACTTTTTAATGTTATGGTTCTACCCATTTTGCATGTATCTAAAGGATTGATTGTAATATCAGTAGCGGCACTAACAACCAAAGGAACCACTGCTGCTGCTAAAAAGCTAGTCAAAAATAATACGGATAATAATTTTTTCATAATTTAGAAGTCTAAAAACTATTTCGACCTTTTAAATTTTAAATTTCTAAAACTCGTAATTAACCCTGTAAATATCATAGGAATATGAGTTATTTCTTCTTTTACCCCTATAACGTTTCTTATCACATATACAATAGCTTGAGCAAGAAGAATAACTACTAATCCTACAGCAGCATACAACATTAACTTCTGGGCTTTTTGAACTTGTAAAGGATTTCCTCCTGCTGTTACTATCATAACTCCTCCTATGGCAAATAATATTGGGGCTAAAGCAACAGCTATAACAAATATGAAGTTATTGATAGCAGATGCTAAATCTCCAAAATTATCGTAGTTTAAAGGATTGCATATCTGCCCGGGAGGACACTCGCTGCTGCCAGAATCATTCGCACCAGTATTAGTATCTCCTGACGTCGGAGTTGTTTGGCCAGAAACGCAAGATGGATCATCTATGCATCTGCTTTCGACATCCCAAAGCCGTGGAGTGCAAATTCTAGTTTGATACATCTTATCTTTGCAATCCTGATTATTCACATTGCAGACCCTACTCACCCAATCAGTGCAATTGTAAGCAGGCAATACTTTCGCACAATACCCATTTTGGCAAGAATATGTGCCATCGGCTACTAGACATTCACATTTATCTTTCAAATCGCAGTTTTTATAACCACTAGGACAAGAAACACACAAGCCACCATCGCACCATTGACCTTGGGAGCTGCATCCTTCTTCATAAGTGCAAACGATTGCCGCCGAAGCCAATAAAGGCAATATTAATAGAAAAGAGCTTAAAGATAGAAATAAAACAAAATTTATTTTTTTCATATTATATTACTTTACCAAAATTAAAGCTAAATGATAAGAGCCTGCTTGGAATTCTTTTTCTATTTTAAGCCCTTGCGACC
>JBDRGQ010000021.1:0-28761 GCA_043817685.1 bacterium
AGAATGAAAATGGTGTTTAAAAAATACAGAGCAGAACCGAAAGACTGCGTATTCATCACCGACACGCTTGGAGACATAAGAGAAGCAGCCAGCCTTGGTGTTAAATCAATCGGTGTCAGTTGGGGATTTCAGGAGAAAGGAAATCTTCTTAAGGGAAAACCTATTTCTATCGCCGAAAAACCGAAGGATTTATTAAACATTGTATCAGCTTGTTTTAAATAAATATGAAGAAAATAACCTATAAAACAGGGCTAAAGAAAAACATTATCAAAAAAGAAGTTTTTGACAGAGAAATTGCTCTATGTAAGCAATTATCAAAAGAAAACAAAGGCAAATGCGGCTGGGGAAAATGCAAAGATTGTGGGGTTATTCCTTTTTTATATAAATTGTACAAAGAGAAATTATTAGAAAAACCAATCGAAATAAAGAAAGCTAAATCTAAAATAACTAAAATTTAACCCACAAAATGGAAGAAAAAATTTACTTCAAAAACAGCAACGACTTAAAATTATGCGGAATTTTAACGAAGCCGAAAGAGAAAACGACAAATTGTATTATTCTTTGCCATGGTATAACCGTTGACAAGGATGAGGGCGGGATCTTTACCGAACTTGCTCAAAAATTAGCAAAGAATGGTTTTACGGCTTTCAGATTTGATTTCAGAGGACACGGCGAAAGCGAAGGGAATTCCATTGATTTGACTGTTACGGGTGAGAAGAAAGACCTCGAATCTGTAATAAAATTTCTGCAGAGTTTGGGGTATAAAAAGTTCGGAATTGTAGCGGCGAGTTTTGGGGCCGGTGCAGCATCTCTTTTTACTTCCGAACACCAAAGTATTGTAAAAGCAATTTGTTTATGGAATCCTGTTATTGATTATCACAGTATTTTGAAACCGGAACTTCCTTGGCCGAAGAAGAATTTTGGAAAGGAAGCTATGAAGAAATTAAAGAGAAAAGGATTTATTGAGATTGGAAATCGCAGATTCAAAATAGGCAGAGAATTTTTTCTTAATTTAAGGAAACTATACCCCTGGCAAAAGCTAAAGAAAGTAAACATTCCTATCTTATTTGTGCACGGAAATAAAGACAGTTACGTGCCTTACAATGATTCTGTAAAATATTCTAGAATATTTAAGAATGCAGAACTTATAACTATAAAAGGAGCGAAACATGGATTTCATGTCAGGAAAAAAGATGCAGAAGAAGCGGACCAAGCAACAATTAATTTTTTTTTGAAGACAATCAAAGGAAATCTTCGATAATCTGTTTAACCGAGTTAAGTTATCCACAAGTAAGAATATGTTAACAAAGAAAAAATATAAATTAATAGGTATTTCCGGTAGTCCAAGGATTAAAGGGACAAACTATATGATTAAAATAGTGCTTGAGGCGACCAGCCATGATTACGAAATGATCAATCTTAAAGATAAAAAAATTAACCCATGTACTGCTTGCGGCGGATGCTACAAAACTCACAAGTGTATAGTAAAAGATGATATGCAGGAAATAAGCAATAAATTAGAAGAGGCGGATGCTATAGTTTTAGGCTCCCCGACATATTTTGCAAATGTTACGGGTATAATGAAAAACTTTATTGATAGATGTCTTCCATTGTATCTTAGAGAAAAATTAAAAAATAAAAGAGTCGCCCTAGTTACTGTCGGTAACTTTAAAAAGGGAGAGGTAAGACATTTAGACAATTACGATCTGGAGAAAGCAATGAAAAGTCCAAAAGGAAAGAAAAAGGTGGGTGAAACTATGCAAAGATGCATGAACATCATGAAGGTTTTTTGCGGTAAGCATATGCAGATGAAGGTGATTGGGGGTGTCGTAGCAATAGGGGGTGATCCTACGCCAGAAAAAGGTAGGTTGATAAAATTAGGGGAGAAACTTTTGAAATAACTCTGACTTATATTAAAGTAAGGGGAAAACAATCTGTGGTAAGCTCTTAATATTGTGCGACATTTATTATAATACCTTAAAGAGAATAAATTCTCTTTTCAACCTTTGTCTCTATAAATAGAAACTCGGTGACAAAACCGCTAGGGGAACTAACGGTTTTTAATTGCACTATTGACTTTTTTGAAAAATATTCTAAAAAGAATGTAGAAACTTTTCAACAGGAGGAATATATGGCTAAAGATAGTTTAAAACCGATTTTCAAAAAACCTTACGGGGAGAGTCAAAGTGAACACTCTTTCGGGCACTCCCGCACTGAAGGTCCCATCCTTTGCGAACTGTGCGGAACAACGCATCCGGACAAATCAGAAGAAAGATATTCTTACACCTGGGGCATGATTTTCGGTCGGCAATATGTCGAGGAATGCTGTGGCAAGCTCGTCGAAGAGCTCTATGAACAATTCGCCAGGGTATTTGTTGAAGCCTTTCTGGAAGATTTTTCCGACAATCCGACCGATATCAGATTCGGCTTTCTGCGGCATATGCTGCCCGATATTATGGAAAAGGCCCATCAAAAAGTTAATGAGATACCATTGATGGTCGCATCAGTCAACGCCTGAGCGGCGAGCATCAAAACTTAAAACGGCGGGGAAGGCGAATAGTACCCGCCGCTTTTTTATTTGTTTTTTCCTAGCGAATGATATTGTTTGTGTACATCTCGCAAACGTTTATTGGTAACGTGAGTATATACCTGGGTTGTAACTATATTTCTATGGCCCAAGAATTCCTGAATAGTTCTTAAATCAACTCCTTGGTTCATAAGATCAGTAGCGTACGAATGTCTTAACGTGTGCGGTGTGGTAAATACCGGAATTCCGGCCAAGACAGCATATTTCTTAACGATTCTTTCTATGGACCTGGAAGTTAGTCTATTATCTGCATCTGCATCTTTCCTGGATTTATAATGTATGAACAAAGCTTTACTTTTGTTATTTCTATTCGACAGATACTTTTTAATCCATTCTAAAGATCTTTCCGAAAAGTAAACTGTTCTGGGATGAGCACCTTTGCCGATAATACCTATTTCCAAATCCTTTTTATCTTTTATATTGATAAACTGTTCGCGGTTCAAAGCCACCAACTCGGCTATTCTCAAACCGGTGGAAAATAAACTCTCCAAAATAGCCCGGTCCCGCAAGCCTTCCCGGGTTTCTATATTGGGAGCCAGTAAAAGTTTCTCAACCTGCTCCAGAGAAAGGAACTTTATGGATGTTTCATTTTTAGAGTCCTTAGGAAGCTTTATCTTATCGGCGGGGAGTGAAACTATGTCCTTGGCTGTAAAATAGCCCAAAAGGGCTCTTAGAGCGATAAGATAGTAGTTTTGGGTCACCTTTTTAAGAGGATTACCCTTATTACTCTGAAACCTGCTTAAATACAGTCTATAAGCCCAAATAGCCTCAGCATCAAGCTCATGGGGTAGGGTATTGGCCTTATTTGTCTTATTGAGCCACAAAATGAACTTCTGGAGGTATCTTTGGTAGTTTTCCTGAGTTTTGCTGGAAAGACCTTTTTCAACTTCACAATAATCCAGAAAGTCGGGGATATGTTTTATAACTGGAGTTGAAGATTTTTTCATAAAATATTTTTTAAATAATTATTATTTATTAAAAAGGTATAAATATACCTATTTCGGTGTGTGATGAGTCCGAGAAGGCCTTTTAGAGGGCCCCGAACAAACCCTATACTATATGTCGCTTAACCTACATTGTGCGACACATACTATACTTATAATAACAGGCCAAAAAGGTCTGTCAAGCCTATTCCCTATAGGCTGTTTATGTATTAGAAAAGGCCCGGCAAGAGATACATGAAGCTGGGCCTGATTTCTATTCTGATTGTCTCGAGTCAACAATCTGTCTAGATTAGTTCTTTTTTAAAGAGCTAATGATGAAAGAACTTTCCGTATTAGGTGTATGGAGAAGGGTTGGTTCCGAGATTTGATATTACAAGTGATGCAGATGATGTGTTTCTTGGTTTTTGTTTTGATTTTCTATCCCTCGCCCCCGGTTTTCGATCGCGCAAAAAAGTATCGGCTGATTTCCTTCATAGTGCGCTCTTCTGCGCAATGCTTCCCTCAACTTTTAAAGATGAGTGGAATGGACTAGTAGGAGGAAATCGGCTGAACCAACCCTTTCCATCTTTATTATAAAAATTAAAAAAATTATTGTCAAGCTATAAAAATGCTCTTCCCTACTCTAATTAGGTAGACCGATATTAAATGTCGCACAATATAAAAAGAAATAAAAAAACTGTTAGCATTTACTAACAATTTTTTATTTTAGAAAATTATTTTTCTTTCTTTTTTAATTCTTCTATAATTCTACAAGTTGGGCAGTAATGATGAAAGTTATGTATTATATTTTCCTCCATCTCTGCTGAATAGTTTTAATTAATGGTTAATTATTTTTGTTATATACATTATTAATATTCCAATTAAAAAGAAAAAGAAGGAAATTAAAGATCTTTTGAGTCCTGTTTCTTTTCTTATTTCAGGAATTAAATCAGACGTAGATATATATAAGAATCCTCCGGCAGCGAACGGCAAAAGCTTAACAATCAAATCATCCAGAGAAAAAGAAATAAAATATCCTGTTATTCCACCGACAACTACAGTTAAGGCAACGAAATAATTCAATGCCAAGGCTTTAACTTTTTTATATCCCGCATGGAGTAATACACCAAAGTCCCCTATTTCCTGCGGTATCTCATGAAAAGCTATGGCTATTGTTGTAGCGATACCTAAATTGATATCAACCAAAAATGTAGCGGCTATTATAAGACCGTCAATAAAATTATGTATGCTGTCCCCTATAAGGTTAATGGGTCCGAAACTGTGTATTCCGCAATCCCCTTCATGACAATGCCTCCAATGGAATATTTTTTCAACCAAAAAGAAAAGTATAAAAGAAAACAAAACTATTCCAAAAACTTCTTCTGCTGGCATTCCTTCTAAAGCTTCTGGTAATAAGTGAAGGAAAGCTCCCCCCATCAAAGTTCCAGCTGATAAAGATACTAAGAAAAGAATTATCTTTTCAATCGATTCTTTACGCGCCGCCAAAGAAAAAACGCCTATCAGGGCACCAAGACTTATTAATAGCGTTGCCGCTATTATATAAAACAAAACGTTCATTATTGTATTATTTCTTTGAATTTATCCCAAAGAGACCTTCCCACCTTAGGTAATTCTTCTTTTACCTCTGTTTTTTCTTTCTCAAACTCCTCTTCTAGCTGAGGTCTTCTTTTTTCCAATTCCGGTTCTATCTCTTTTTTAAACCAATTAAAGAATATGGGCCAGATACGGTCCTTAAACCAATTGTATATTTTCCCCCATACAGGCAATACTTCATCTGTCCACAGGCTTTTAACCATACCCGGTAATTCCTTTTCCCCTACTTCCAAGCCTTTTTCCAGCAACTCTTGAGCTTCTTGCTCGTTTTCCGGTAGATCGTAAGCAAAAGAAAGAGAAGGTATAAAAATACCTAAGATTAAGAATATGGCTATTATTTTTCTGCTCATAATAATTTTTTAGAGATTTTTATTCTTTCTAAAGATCTTTCTTTTCCCAGTATCTCTAATATATCAAATGGGCTGGCAGAAGCTTCCTTTCCCGATAGAGCCGCCCTTAGAGGCCAAAGCAATTCTCCTCTGTTTGAATATGTTTCTGATTCTTTCAATAAAATCTCTTCCAGCTTTTCTTTTTTCCAATCTTCATCTTTTACTTTAGACAAAACTTTTTCCGAAGAGTCCAAAGATTCTTTTATGTCACTGTCTTCCATTTCCTTCCACTTTAATATGTCTTTTGAAAAAGATAATTCCTTTTTAAAAAAGAAATCTGTCAGTTCTACAATTTCAGAAAGATTTTTTAATCTTTCCTGATAAAGGGAAATTATGGATTTAATTGTTTCCAAGGCCATCCCCTCCCCCGTATCTTTCATTATATACCCGGATTTTTCTTTTCCAAAGAGTTTAAGCTTTTCTGTTTTTTCATACCCTTCCTCCCCATTCCCTTTTTCTATCAACCCGCTGGAAATTAAATAAGGAATACATAATTCGGTAAGCTTTTCAGGAGTTTTTTTTCTTATATAGAATCCGTTCAAATAGTTTAATCTGTTGATATTAAAAATAGCTCCAGCCTTTTGCACTTTTTCCAATTGGAATTCTTTAATCAGAGAAGGAAGAGAATATATTTCTCTTTCATCTCCGGGATTCCAGCCCAAGAAAGCCATGAAGTTTATTAAAGATTCTACCAAGTACCCTTCTTTTTTAAATGTATCTATTGAAATAGATCCGTGTCTTTTGCTAAGCTTTGTTTTGTCTGGAGCTAAAATTAAGGGTAAATGAGCGTATATTGGTCTTTCAAATCCCAAAGCCTCCTGGATAAGGATTTGTTTAGGGGTGTTTGATATATGGTCTTCTCCCCTAATAACATGGCTTATTTTCATTTCATGGTCGTCCACTGCCACAGCAAAGTTATACAAAGGATAGTCTAAACTTTTGGCAATAACCATGTCTCCTGTTAGTTTTGTATCAAACTCCACTTTGCCTCTGATCATATCGTTAAAAGTTATTTTCTTAATAGGAGTTTTAAATCTTATGACGCAATTTTTGCCTTCTGCGATATTCTTCTTTACTGTTTTTTCGTCCAAAGAAGCGCATTTACCAGAATAAATAGGAGCTTCTCCCAAAGACATATGGTATTGTCTTTGGGCTTCTAATTCTTCTTCTGAACAGAAACAATAATAAGCTTTTTTGTCTTTCAATAATTGTTTCAGATATTTTTGATAAATATCTATTCTTTCGCTCTGTCTGTAGGGTCCATATTTCCCGTCTACATCAGGTCCTTCTTCCCAATCTAATCCCAGCCATTTAAAATTCTCAATAATATCTTTTTCTGAATCCAGAGTGGATCTTTCTTTATCCGTATCCTCCATTCTTAAGACATAGCTTCCTTTATTCTGTTTAGCGAAAATAAAATTGAACAAAGCAGTTCTAACCAAGCCAATATGAAGAGATCCTGTTGGAGAAGGAGCAATCCTTACCCTTACCTCGCCCGGACTTTTAAATTTTAATTTTTCCGCTGACATCATTTTAAATACTCTATTAAATAATTTGCTATTGTTTTAGCCGCATTGGGCCTGGCGAATCCTCTGGCAGCTTCTGACATTTTTTCAAGTTCTTTTGGATTAGAAAAAAGGAACTTAAGTTTTTCTAAAAAGAAGTTGGAAGTAAAATTATTCTCTTCCATTACTATTCCAGATCCTTTCTGGGTATATGCATAAGAATTCATTATCTGGTGGTTTTGGGCAGATTCTGGCAAGGGAATTAAAATAGAAGGCTTTCCAATTGCCGCTATCTCAAATATTCCACCAGACCCCGATCTGCTTATTATCAAATCTGCTGCGGCATATGCTTGTTTTAATTCAGGTTCCTTTAAAAATGGAAAAGGATGATAAAGATTTTCTTTTTCCTTCCCTATGATGGCTAAGGCCTCTGACTTTACTGCTTTAAAATTATTGTATCCTGATTGGTGTATTACTTCAAAATTATCCAAAAGGTTCGGAAGAGCTTCCAAAATCTTATCATTTATTCTTTGAGACCCTTGGGAGCCACCTAAAATCAAGATAATTGGTTTTCCGGATTTAAGCCCGAATATTTGTTTGGCAGTTTCTCTGTTTCCGGTTAATAATTCTGTTCTAATGGGATTTCCAGTCAAAGTAATCTTGTTCAAAGGAAAGAATTCTGTTTTTGGGAAAGAAACAAATATTTCTTTGGCAAACTTATTTAAAAACCTGTTAGCCATTCCCGGAACTACGTCTGATTCATGCAAAAAAACTGGAATAAAAAGAATTCTAGCCGCAATAACCACAGGAATGGAGCCGAACCCTCCCCTGCTAAAGACAATATCTGGGGAGATAAAGAATATAATAAAGAAAGATTGGATTACACCAATAGGAATTTTAAAAACAACATCAGCAAAATTCTTAAAGAATGTTTTCCATTTTCCGTACCTTCTTATTTTTCCGCTCAAAACACTTTTTACCTTTATCCCCTCTTGGGACAATAAAACAGAACTGAATTCATCTTTCGGCCCTAAAAAGAACAATTTCAAATCTTCCTTCGGATGAAGCCTTCTAAGTTCTCTTGTTATGGCTATAAGAGGAGTTATGTGTCCGCCAGATCCTCCTCCGGTAAACAATATTTTCATGAGTTTCTTCTTGATATATTAAGTAAAATACCGGAACCTATCATTGCTACGACTAAGGCTGAGCCTCCATAACTAATAAAAGGCAAAGGAATGCCTGTTAAGGGTAATAATCCTACCATTGCACCAATATTAACAAAGCTTTGGATAATTATCCAGCAGCTTATTCCTATGGCAGTTAGCTTCAAAAAGGTATCAGAGCATTCTTTGGCTATGTGAAATCCCCTCCAGGCAAAAGTTAAAATAAGGGCTAATAAGAAAAAGACTCCCAAAAACCCTGTTTCTTCTGAAAAAATAGCAAAAATAGAATCAGATATTGTTTGGGGAAGATAACCTAACTTTTGGGCTGACATACCCAATCCCAAGCCGAATAACCCTCCAGAACCTATAGCTATCAAAGATTGCTTTAGCTGGTAACCCAATCCCATTGGGTCTAAATCAGGATTTAAAAAAACTAAAAGCCTATTCATCCTATAGGGAGCTATTTTTATCAGAGTCATAAGTCCTCCTATTCCCAAAAGAACTATTATAATATTTTCCCGCAAAGAGGTTCCGGAAATAAAATACATCAATATCCCTACGGTAATAATAACTCCCAAAGTGCTGATGTCGGATTGCAAAAACAAAAGAAGGATAATTATCCCAGATATTGCCATAAAAGCTACAAAAGTCTGGCTCAATCCGATCTTACTGAAAACAGGATTATCTTTATTCTTTCTGCTCGCCAGCCAACTGGCTATGTAAAAAATAAAAGTAAGCTTTAATAGTTCAGAAGGCTGGAAGGAAAAAGGACCTAAAACTATCCATCTATCTGCACTCCCTACTTTCGAACCTAAAAAAGGAACAAAAACCAAGAGCATTAAGAAAAAAGCAAAAATAAGCAAAGCAGGAGTGTATTTTTTTAATTTATTTAAATCCAATCTGTAGGCTAAGTATCCCAATAATAAGCCCGGCAGCAATCCAAAAAGAAGTTGATGTTTCAAAAAGTGGTAAGTATCGTTAAATCTTGCGAAAGAATAAGAAGCAGAAACACTGGCTAATATTAAAAGACCCAAGCACAAAAGAGTTATTACTGTTCCAGCTAATATGTAATCTGGTTTTCCAGAAGTTTTTTTATCTAGCCAGTCTTTTAACATATTTTTTAAAAAGGTCCCCTCTTTCTTTATAATCTTTAAACAGTCCGAAACTTGGAGAAGCGGTAGAGAGTAAGCACACTTTTCCTTTGTCAGTATGTTTAAAGGATAATTTTACGGCTTCCTTCATATTTTTTACAAAGAAATGATTTATTTTTTTCTTTTTATCCAAAATAGATATTTCCTTCCAAATTTTTTTTCCTGTTACAAGGAAAAGTATCGCTGTTTTTATTCTGCTTTTTAATATTTCTTTGGCCAGAGACTTGAAACTGATATTTCTGTTAAATCCTCCCAACATAATAGTTTCCACTTTAGTTGCTAAAGACTTAATGGCGAAAATAGTAGCTTCGGGAATAGTAGCCAGAGAATCATTATAAAAAGTAATTCCTTTAAAAGTACCAACTAATTCCATTCTGTGTTCAAGCCCTTTAAAATTATTAATTGCTTTTTGAATAAGCTTTGGAGATATTTTAAAGATTTCTCCCACTTTCTCGGCAGCAGCTTTGTTAAGTTCATAGTATGTCCCTGTTACAGGAATTTTCTTTGCTTTTGATTTTTTTGCGAAGGAAGAAACTAATTTATCTTTTTTATTAAAAATTAAATAATCTTCTTTTTTTTGATAAAGAGTTATATTGGCTTTAGCCTTTGCGTATTCTTTAAAGCTTCGGTAGTAATCTAGATGTTCTGGGAAAATATTTAAAAATACAGCAACATTAGGGCTTTTTCTTAAATTATACAATTGATGGCTGGAAAGTTCGTAAACAAAAATATCTTTTTTGGTTGCTTTGATTAAATGGTTTAAAACAGGTTCTCCGATGTTCCCGATTAATTGAACTTTTTTATTTCCAGCTTTTAATATTTCATAAATCAAAGAGCTAGTAGTGCTCTTCCCTTTGGTACCGGTAACTCCTATTATTAAACCGGGACAATTTTCTAAAAATAAATCTGTCTGGGTGATAATTTTTTTAAGATAAGATTTCGGGATTAATTTAAAAGGAATTCCGGGAGACTTAATAACAGTGTCGTAATCCTTAATCGAGTTAAGATATTTTTCTCCCAAATGTAGCTTGATGTTCTTAAAACTTAACCGAGTTAAGTTTTGTTTGTCAGCGATACCTATTTTCTTCTTTGGAAACAATTTTCTTAAAAATAAAAAGTTGTCTTTCCCCTCCCTGCCAAAACCCAGAATCAGCATCTTTTTATTTTTTAATTCTTTTAGCTTCATACTATCAAAATAGCATAAATTAGCTGTTTTTTAAATAAAAAAGGGTCTGAATTCTTACAGAACCTTCCATATTTCTTCAAGGCCGTGATCTAAGAGCGCTATTGCGCTCTTTTTTGGAAATAATCCAAAAGAAAAGGTAATTTTCCTTTCTGTTTGTCAACAGCTAAAGAAAGCGCGGCAACACTTTCCTTTTTCGTCCCCACGCATTCAAATGGCTTGAATTTCCTTTTCCCTATTAATTCCAACAATAAAGGCAATAAACTTTTATCTCCAAACAAATTCCTGCCAAATATTTTTGTTAATTTTTTTTCATCCAAAAAAGGATAAAGCATTAAAAAGGTAAAAAGGCACTTGGAACATTTTCCACACCACTTTCTCTTTGGCTTCTTTCTTCCCGAATCTGTTTTGTGAGCTTCATTGCAACTTAAAAAAGAAGAAAAGTATTTTGAATGCTTGGAAAACATCTTAGCTATCTGTAATTCATAAAAAGGTCTTAAGAAGCTGAAATATTCTATTTCTTTTGACAAATATTTTTTAGAATATTTCCTAAAAGATGTTTCAAACTCATAGCTTTTGGACCATTGGTGGTTTATAGTTTTTCCATAATATTTTAAGTTTCCTTCGTTAGAACTTTTTTCATTAGACAGGGATATGTATTTATGATCGAATATTTTAGCTGCCAAAACAGTTAAAAAAGCCAAATAAGCCGAAAAAGGAGTATGTCCGTTTAAAAATCCTCTCCTATTTAAACTTAAAAGTTTTTTATCTACTTTTCTTTTAACTATTACGGGTTTTTTACATCCTCCGATTTTCATTACTTTTTTTGCGGCATTCGTCGGGTTCAAAGAAAAACAACTAACTTTATTTTTCTTTTTAAGTATTTCTAAAGTAACTATGGAATCTTTTCCTCCTCCGATAGGGACCAAATAACTTTCCCTCTTTTTCTCTTTATCTATTTCTAATTTATCTTTTTCCAAAGAAATTATCTTTGGAGAAAAAGGTTTTATTTTATTTTCGAAAAAGAACTGACCCATCCCGTTAAGAATAACCCATTTCCAGAATCTAGTTTGTCCTTTATTAAGGCCGCCACATTGTATTTCAACAACAGGAGAGCAGGCGGCTTTCCAATAGCTAATCATTTCTACTAAGCCCAAATTAAACACTAAATTATCCAGTTCGTTTAAATTAAAATTAGTCGGGACATTTTTAATAATTAGCTCGGGTTTAAAAATAATTCTAGGTTCTGTTTTAAACAAAAAAGAAATTTTCAGGTTACCTCCCGAAATCTTATAAGAGTAATTAGAATAATAAAACTTGGGATATTTTTTTTGTAATTGTTTTAAGGTCATTTTATCCGAATAATCTTATGGTTAAACCAACTATGGCAGCCACAGCTCCTATAATCCAGAATCTCATGGTTACTTGATAATGGGGCCAGCCTTTAGCTTCGTAATGCAAATGCAAAGGAGAAGCTAAAAATATCTTTTTCCCTCTAAACTTCTTTGAAAGAAGCTGCAATATTACAGAGCCAGACTCTACCACCAGTAAAATAGCGATTATCGGAAGAACCAATACAGAATCCGTTAAAAAGGCAACAACGGTTAAGGTGGCACAAAGTCCCATAGTACCTGTTTCTGACATGTAAAACTTAGCTGGAGGTATATTATGCCATAGAAAAGCCAGAATGGCCCCTAAAATAACAGCGCAAAAGGCAGCGATGTCTATCTGCCCCAAGAACAATGATATTCCGGCAAATGCACCGAATATGTATACAAAAGCTCCGCCAGCCAATCCGTCTATTCCGTCTATAACTCCCCCGGAATAAACAGCCAGCATTACTATTACGAAAAGAGGTATATACCATCCGTTTATTCCGAAATCTCCTATGCCCGGAACATGGATGCTGTGCCAGTCTAATCTGAAATAAAACCACAGAGCTCCAATTAATCCTATCAGCATTACCAAGAATAATCTTTTCTTAAGAGTTATCCCTCCCCCGATATATTTTCCTTTTCCGAAAACCTGAAGCAAATCATCCGCCAATCCCAACAAGGAAGCGGATATTAAGGTGAATAAAAGAATCCAAGTCTGGCCCCTGCTTAAAAAGTTTAATTTATCTATCCACCAAACATCAGTAAATTTAGAAAGAAAATAAAAGAATAATATTAAAACTAAAACACTAAGCCAGATTAATATTCCTCCGCCCCGAGGTACCTTTGCCTCCCCTTCTGAATGGAACTTTTTGAAAAAAGTTAAATCTCCTCCGTCCACAGCTTTGTCTCTGACTTCTTTTCTCCAAAGCTTATATTTGTAAAGTATTTTCAACAAAAAAGGAGTGAACCAAAAAGCAAAAAGAAATCCTAAGGTTCCCAAAGTAAATACTTTTATTACGTCTATTGCTGCTTCAGGCAAATACATAATTTACCATTCATGGGCTGATTTTAGCCAATTTACTAATCTTTCCATCTCTCCGAATCTGTCCTCAGACCCGAGGATGACACTAATCAAGATCCCTCTGTTCTTCGGAGATTTACTTGCCAAAACTATGCACTCTCCCGCTTCTTTGGTATATCCTGTTTTCCCTCCCATGACTCCCTGGACATTTTCCAATAGTTTGTTGGTGTTGTTTAAAATTGGTCCGTAGTCTGCAAATTCTTTAGTAGATAATATCTCCCAAATTAAATCTTCCTCCAATAAATTTTTAGTCAATAAAAACATGTCTTTTGCGGTAGAGATATTTATTTTACTTTTCGGTTCGTCGTCCTCTGGGTCCAAACCCGAAACATTAATAAAAGAAGTGTCTTCCATCTCTATGTTTTCCGCTTCCCAATTCATAAGGGAAATAAATCTGCTTTCTGTCATGCCGTCGTAATCATCCGCCAAAGCAAAAGCCGCGTCATTACTAGATTCCATTAATAAAGGATATAGGAGGTATTTAACGGTAAAGACTTTTCCTGTCTGCAATTTTCCAAAATCTTCTGCCTGCAAAACTGCTTCTTTTGACACTGCTATTTCTTTTTTTAAATCGTAATATTTTAAAACAACATTGGCTGTCATTAGCTTGGTGAGACTGGCTATGGGGAGTTTGGTATTAATATTCTTTTCTAATAAGACTTTTTCCTTTCCGTTATCCGACAAAAAGACCGAGAAAGTAGCTTTAGCATCTGTCTGGAAATCTGGTACTTCATCTTTTCTTATCGGTTTGGAATCTTTTAATTCTTGTTCCAAAGAAATATTAGCAGCAATTATTTCTGGGTGGTCAGCAATAATTTTCCAAAAGAAAAAATCCTGCAGATTTTCTTCCAGAACGTTAATCCCCCACCAGAAAGGAAGAACTATTAAAAACGAAACAATTATAACTTTATAATTATTTTTCTTATTTTTCATTTTCTATTTTTCTTCTTTTTCGTTAAAGACAATCTCTGATCTATTCTTTCCATGTCTCTTGGGAAGGGTGTGGCTTCTCTCAGGTTGGCCAATCCCAAAAACTGCTTTACTATTCTTTCCTGTCCCATAGCAAACCCTCCTTCGGGAGGAAGTCCGTATTTGAAAGCCTGCAAATAGAAAGAGAAATTATTTAAGTCATTCCCCCATTTCTTTATATTATCTGTAAGCTGTTTGTAGTTATTTATTCTTTGTCCTCCGGTCACAATTTCCAACCCTCTGAATAAAAGATCAAAGCTTAAAGTGTAATCTTTATCTTTTGGGTCAGGATAAGTGTAAAAAGGTCTTTTCTTTGTCGGGTAATGAGTTATAAAAACAAAATCAGATTTATGTTTTTCCAGAGCCCATTTAGATATTTCTTTTTCGTCCTCAGGGTCTAAATCCGGTTCTTTCCTCTGGTCTTTTTTGGTCCTCTGGAAGATTATTTTCTGGGCTTCTTTCATTTTAATCCTTGGAATTCTCCCAATTTTGGGTTTTTCCACTCCGTACAACTCTAATTCTTTTTTACAGTTCTTCTGAGCATTTTCTACCATGTTCTTTATTATTTTTTCACAAACATCCATTATTTCTTCCCAAGATTCTATAAAAGCCATTTCTGTGTCCAAACTTACATATTCTGAGAGATGCCTTGTAGTTACGCTTGGTTCTGCTCTGAAAATATGAGCTATCGTAAATACTCTTTCAAAAGCGCCAAGCATAATTTGTTTGTACAATTGTGGGCTTTGGGACAAATAGGCTTTGTGTTTGTAATAATTTATTTCAAATATCTCAGCTCCTCCTTCTGCCACGTTTGGCACTATGCAAGGAGATTGGAATTCGGTAAAATCCATTGCTTTTAATGTTTTCCTGAAGCTGTCTGTTATTTCATCCCCCAGCTTAAAAGCAGCTTTTACCTTTTCATTCCTTACAGTTAAAGGCCTTTGATCTAAAAGAGTGGGAAGGCTTACTTGTAAGTCTTTTTCCAGGTAGTCAAAAGGAATCGGATCAGATTCTGCCAAAACTTTCATTTCTTTTGCTTCCATTTCCACTTTACCCGTTTCTATATTATCATTCACCATTTTTTCCGGCCTCTTCTTTATAATGCCTGTAATTTCTACTACCCATTCAGGCTTAACTTTCTTCATCTTTTCGTAAGCCGGAGAACCAGGGACGAAAACAATTTGCAATAATCCGCTCCTGTCTCTTAAATCAAAAAAAACTATTTTACCATGAGCTCTTATTGTTTGGACCCAGCCCGCAACCTTAACTTGTTTGCCTGCTGATTTATTTGTTTCTAGATTAAGTATTCTTCCCATTTTTCTTAGTTTTTTTAATCGGTAATTCAATATTAAAAGTAGTTCCTTTGCCTTTTCCTCGGCTTTCTATCCATATTTTACCATTATGCATATCTATGAACTTTTTTGCAACATATAATCCCACCCCAGATCCCCCGGTATGGTTTTTGATTCCGGCTGTAGCCCTGGTAAACATTTGGAAGGCATTGCCTATTTCCTTTTCTGTCATGCCGTCTCCAGTATCGGAAATAATAATTTTTTCTTTTAAAGGAGTCATTTCCGTTTTTATTACAACACCCCCATTTTCAGTATATTTTATAGCGTTATCTATAATATTTAATATAACCTGTCTTATTTTGTCTTTATCAGCTGAAATTTTAGGAAGAGATTTTGAAGATTTTTCTATATTTATATAAAGCCCTTTTTTATTAGCATTAACTTTCAATTCCTCAACAATACTAGAAATAAGTTCTTCTAAAGATGTCTGACCCAGTGTTAATTCTAGCTTTCCGCTTTCCAAGCGAGACAGACTCAATAAATCATTCACAAGCTTTAAAAGTCTTTCGTTGCTCCGGTAGACATTTTTAAAGGGTTGAATCATTCTTTCTGATATTTTTCCATAATCCCCTTCTAAAATTAAAGATATGTACCCCTTTACTGCGGTTAAGGGAGTTCTTAGTTGATGAGAAGCAATGGATAAGAATTCTGATTTCGCCTTGCTCAATTTATTCACTTGCTGATACAGTTTTTGAAGTTCTGTTCTTCGTTTAACTTCTTGCAAAACACTTCTAATTAATAAATATCCCAAGAATAAGAATGATATAAAGAGAGCTGTTTTCCAGATAGATTCAAACGTTGTTTGGGCTGTAAATATCTGGGCAAAAAGAACCAAAGCAATGATACTTACTAGTAATTCTGTAAGAATTATTTTAACGTCCATTAGTCTGTATTTTGCGATTGCATATCCTATTGTCCCCAAGAAAAATAGTATAGCAATAAATCCTACAGGATAAAACTCAAACCCATAATTAACAATAAAGTCTGAAGCTGCAAAAGTGTAAAAGAGTATACTTATTAAAATATATTCCATCTGAGATTTTTTCAAAGAGCCTTTTTCGCTTTTTCTTATGGAAGATATTAAAAGATAAATAATCCTTAATAAGAGCAGCCCGGTCATCAAAAGGAAATAAGGATGCAAGAAATTGGCTTTCGGATATAATCCCCAAAAGTATTCATAATATCCATCTATAACATTATTCGTCAGGAATAAGTTTATTTCCAAAAATAAAGTTATCAGATATCCTGATATAAGAATTATTTTGTCCAGCAACTTTTTCTTGCCAAGGAAGGATAGAACAAAATGGAAAAACAAAATAGGAAGCAAAAGTATTCCAACATGCCCTATTTTTACCAATAAGTCCGCCAAAGGAACTTTTCCAATGTTGAATAAAAAGAACCAGCTGGCTTGCCACCAGGCAGTAGCAGTACAGATAACGAGAAAGATTAAATGAATATTAGATTTTTTATCTTTTAAAAAAATAAAACCCCCCAATAATAAAAATAAAACTGCACTTAAAATTGGAGGGATGGAAAACGGATTCATATCTATTGCTCTATTTTACTGAAGAATTTGAAAACGTTCAAGCCTTTTGCAGCATAAGGTGCGCTGTTTTTCAAAACATGCACAGGGATTCTGATCGGCTTTCCTCTCTGGCTGGAAAAAAAGACCACTGTTTGCCATCCTCGTGCCAAAGTTTTGTCTGCTTTCTTAAAAGTGAACAGAAGTTTCGCACTCGTAGATCTCATTTCACCCACGCTTATACCGACGGAAACCGTTTCATTGAAACTGGCACCGACAGAATAATTTCTTAAATAAGTGTCGTGAGTTAAGATTCTCAATCCAGAGGCGAATTGTTCGTTGAAGCCGGGCATGATTTCCAAAAGGAAAGCTTCTCTTGTTTCGCCGAACCAATTCAGATACACCATAGGACTTGTCAGCCCCTCGTTATTGGTGTGATGAAGATAGACGGTTTTGATACAGGTGAACGTTTTTTTGCCAGGATTTTTATCGATAACCAGATCACTGGAGTTTTTATCGATAATATTAACTGTTTTTACCGTTTTGGCGATTTCATCGGGAACGGCAATGAGATGTCCCTCGGCATTCTTGAATACGATTCTTTGCCAGCCTTCCGCAATCTTCTCCTCTCCTCTCTCAAAGACAACAGAGGATTTTACCGAAGAATCGTTGTGATTAATCTCGTCCAGTTCTAAGCTGACACTTAGATTGTCATACATAAAAGTAGGAAGTACGTGTTTTATGTATATATCGAAAAGAGGCGTTTTAACCTCTTCTGAACGAAGTCTTTCCTTTAGTCCTGGTGTAATGGAATTGAGGGATTCTCCCAGTAGTTTGATGAACCATAATGGGTATTCGGTCCAGTATGTGTTTTTCTCCATGTTCAGTTCATCCGGATGGACCGTGTGTTCTTTAGTAAAAGGAGTTATTTTTGTCTGTGTTTGCATGATTCACCTCCCGAATTTATTTCCGTTTTCTTATATATAAATGCACATTGAGTGCAATTGTAAAGTTGCAAAGTATTTAAATTATACTTAAAAATATATTTTTGTCAATAAAAACTCCGCCCAGAAAAAGCGGAGTTTTATATTTTTTATATTTAAGTTAAACAGATTACATTCCTTGACTTCCCATCGGTGGCATAGGCGGTTCTGAAGGAGGAGGCGTCTGTATTGGAGGTTTAGGTCCACTTGGTCCTCCAGATCCTTTCTTCCCCATCTTTTTTGCCACAAACCAAACAAATAAAATTAAGGCTACGACTGCTACTATTATCCAAAAAAGTGTCATGATTATTAAAATTAAATTGATTGTTTTCGACCTTGAAATAGGATTTCTTATTTCATTTTCTTTCTCTTTCCCTTAACTGTCAAGCGTAATTCGTCCACAAGCAAGTATATATCCCCCGCTCCCATGATAATTAAGACAATATCGTCTTTTATGTTCTTTTTAAGATATTTCAAAAGTTCTTTATTATTAACGTATATTACGTTTTTCTTTTTTATCGCTTTGACTAATATTTCAGAATTAACTTTCTTCCTTATCCCCTTTTCTTCTCTTCCGGCCACGTCATACACATCTGTAATAATTATTTTATCTACAGGGGCCGATCTGAAAGATTTAATAAATTCTTTAAACAAATAATAAGTCCTTTGGTATTGATGGGGCTGATAAGCACACCATATTTCTCGTTTAGGATATTTTTCCCTGGCTGCTTTTAATCCGGCCAGAAGTTTGGTTGGATTATGCCCGTAATCTGAAATCAAAATGAATGGTTTTGTCTGTATTGTTTCAAACCTCCTCCAGACTCCTTTGTATTGGGACAATGCTTTAAACGTAGTTTTGTCAGGAATGTTTAAAGCCCTGGCTATGGTTAAAACTTCCAAAGCATTATAAACGTTATGCATTCCAGGGACTCTTAATATTTTCTTTAGTTTTTTAGAATCTTTTTGTTTTAGATTGTATTTTTTAATTTTAAACTTAACTTTTTTGCTTAAAATCTTTTTAATATTTTTATCATCTCCATTAATAACCAACAATCCGTCTTTCTTTAAATGGGATATATACTTTTTAAAAGTTTTTAAAAGATTATTAAGATTTTTGTAATAATCCAAATGGTCAGCTTCTATGTTTGTTAAAGCAATTATCTTTGGCCAATAATTCAAGAAAGAGGCAAAATGCTCATCTGCTTCTATTAGTAAGTATTTACTCTTTCCTACTCTACAGTTGGAATCTCCAAATTCTTTTATTTTTGTTCCAACAATAACGGTTGGGTCTAATCCAGCTTTATTCAAAACTAAAGCCATCATAGCGGTTGTCGTGCTTTTTCCATGAGTTCCAGAAACAGCAATGGTAAAGTGTTCTTTGGTCAATTCTCCCAACGCCTCAGGATAGCTAAGTGTTTTTATTTTCATTTTCTTAGCTATTTTTAATCCTGGATTATTCGGATTTACTGCCGGACTGTATATTACTAAATCAGATTTTTTAATGTCTTTTTCTGTGGGAGTTCCTATTTTAATAACAACTCCTATTTTTTTCAAAGAATTTGTTATTTCAGAAGAAACCAAATCAGACCCGTTTACTTTATGGCCTTTCTTTAAATAGTATTGGACTAAAGCTGAAACTCCTATACCTCCTATTCCTATAAAGTATATTTTCATAATTATTTTGACTCCAATGGATAAGATTCTAAAACTTCGTATTTCGGTCCTCCTCTTTTAAGATAACTTTCCATTATCTCTATAGAACTTACTTCAAATTGCAAATTTAATTCTTCTCCAATCTCTGGTCTTTCTTCTGGTTCTATCTGTTTCCATTGCCAAGTTTTTATTCTTCCCAAGGTAATATGAGGAGCGTATCCTTTATTCTCTCCTTTTTGCGAGTATCCGGAAAGGGCTTCTTCCAACTCTTTTTGGATTTTACCAAGCTCAATGCTTTTTTCCCCTTCTATCCAAACCATTCTGGGAGGAACTTTCTTTGGAGGCCCGTATATCACTTTATTAAGTTTAAGCGAAAGGGTTTTGTTTTTAGAGGCAACTTCAGAAACTTTATTGCATACTTCCATGAGATTTTCATCGGCAACATCTCCCAAAAAAACCAAGGTTATATGGAGATTATCTGTTTTTGTCCATCTGATTGGTAGTTCAGGATACTTTTCTTGGATGTCTGATAATCTTTTTTTTACCCCTTCTGTCAGATTTACGGCAATAAAAATTCTATGTTTCATGATTAAAATATATCAAAATTTATGCTAATATTCAATTATGAAGATAGCGGTTATTTCAGACAGTCACGATAATGTAGCCAACCTTAAGAGGGTTTATTCGATAATAAAGAAAGAAAAGATTAAGATTATTATCCATTGTGGAGACATAGCTTCCATAGAGACACTGAAAGAAGTATTTGGTAAATTCAAAGGAAAGATTTATGCCTCTTTGGGTAATATGGATAAAGAGAGAGATTTTTCTATAAAAAAAGATCCAAAACTGCCGCAACTAAAAGTATATTCTAACTACGGAAGTATCAGAAATATAGCCTTTACCCATTCCAGAGAGACAGCCAGAAAGCTTTCAGAAACAAAAAAATACGACCTAGTTTTTTACGGACACACTCACAAGCCGTGGGAAGAAAAGATCGGGAAAACTAAAATGGTAAATCCTGGAAACGTAGCTGGAATTACGTATAGGGCAACCTTTGCAATATACGATAACGATAAATTAAAACTTGTAATATTATGAAGATAACATTAAAAGGCCCTTTCAGGAAAAATACCCGTGCATTTATGAAAGACTTGGGATATTATTTCCATAAAAAGGATATAGACACAGAAGAATTTATGTTTTTCCGTCCAGCCAGAGGATATCCAAGATTTCATATCTATTTAAAAGAAAAAGAGAATGAATTGCTGATAAGTCTACATCTAGATCAAAAGAAACCAGTTTATCAAAACTCTCATGCTCATCAGGCAGAATACAAAGGAAAGATAGTGGAAACAGAGGCAGAGAGAATCAAAAACACTGTATTATGAAAAAGAAAAAAGAACAAAAAACAAAAAAAGATAAAAAGAAAGAAAAAAAAGAAACAGATATCCAAGAGATAGTTAATTATTATTTTTTCAGTAAGGGTTGGAGTTTGGGTAAAATAAAAAAAGACGCAAAAAAGAAAAAGATAATTTATTCCAGATATACTAGACCGGCTAAACAATTATTGGAATTGGCAGGATCTGTTAAAAAATCTAAAAAAGCCATAGATAAAGTAGCTGCCTGGGCTAATTCCAGAAAATTGGATTATGCTATTGAAACTATATTTAAGAAATGGCTGGAAATAGACAAGTTGAAGCCGAAAGAAAGGGTTAAAAAACCTTATTACAAAAACAAGCCAATGGTTTGGTCAGACGCCAAGCATAAATGGTATGTGATAGATGAAGCTTCAAACTGGTTAGAGTTTGCGGATAAAGAAAGAGAAATAGATTGGAGAGTGGAAGACCAATGAAATTGAAATGAAACAAAAAAACCTAAAAACAATATTCATAGGAACTCCAGAATTCGGGGCAATTATTTTGAAAGGGCTCATAGATAATAATTTAAAGCCGGATTTAATTATCACTTCGTCTGACAAACCAGTTGGGAGAAAACAGATCATAACTCCCCCACCAGTTAAGATTGTTGCTAAAGAAAATAATATTCCAGTAATACAGCCAGAAAAGCTGAAAGAAACAACAAAAGAGATTAAAGAAATAAATCCTGATTTAATAATTGTTGCAGCTTACGGTAAATTAATACCAAAAGAAATATTAAACATTCCAAAATATAAGATATTGAATGTCCATCCTTCTTTATTGCCCAAATACAGAGGCTCTGCCCCAATTCAATCTGCTATTTTAAACGGAGACAAAAAAACAGGGGTAACTATTATGATTGTAGAGGAAAAAATGGATTCAGGGCCAATAATATCTCAAAAAGAAACAGAGATAAAAGAAAAAGAAAAAAACAAGGAATTACATGATAGGCTGGCTGATATCGGAACAGGTCTTTTGATAAAAACCATACCCCAATGGATTTCAGGGAAGATAAAAGAGAAAGAGCAAGATGAGAATAAAGCTACATATTCTGAAATTATTAAGAAAGAGGACGGGAAAATAGATTGGCAAGAGTCAGCTGAAGTTATTGAAAGAAAAATAAGAGCTTTTGATCCTTGGCCGGGAACGTTTACCACTTGGCAGAATAACGGAAATATTGAAAAAATCAAAATATTAAAGGCGAAAACTTTAATTTCTCCTGATAAAACCATTTATCCCACAGGAAAAGCCTTACTAGTTCCTCAGAATGAATTAGGAGTTCAATGCAAAGAAAACTTCCTTGTTATAGAAAAATTGCAATTGGAAGGGAAAAAACCAACAGAAGCAAAAGACTTTATAAGAGGACACAAAAATTTTATAGGAACAATATTGAAATAACATGTTATCGCATAACGATTTAAAAAAAGGAGTAGAATTTATTTTAGACGGTCAGCCATACAAAGTGGTTGATTCTTCTTTTGTTTTCAAAGGAAGAGGAAGTTCCGTTGTCCAGACAAAAATAAAGAATTTAATTACGGGTAACGTAATATCCAGAACTTTCCATGCTGCGGACGCTTTCAAAGAAGCAGATATAGAGATGATAAACGTTAAATTTATTTACAGCCACAAAGACAAATATGTTTTTTCAGAAGCAAATAATCCAGTCAACAGGTTTGAATTGCCAAAAGAAGTAATTGGAAACGGCGCTGTGTTTTTAAAATCCAATGAAATAGTTTCTGGATTAAGATTTAACGAAAAGATAATAAACATATCTCCTCCGATAAAAGTACGGTTAAGGGTAAAAGAAGCTCCTCCTGGGGTCAAAGGAGACAGGGCTCAAGGAGGAACTAAAGTAGTTGCTTTGGAAACTGGAGCTCAAATAAACGTTCCCTTATTTGTAGAAACGGGAGATACAATAGAAATTAATACTGAAACCGGAGAATATGTAAAAAGGGTAGAATAAAAAAGCGGGTCTTTTGGACCCGTTTAGAATGGTAATTTTATATTTCTTCTCAGTCTAAGGGTAAGTTTTTTACTGACTCGGCTGCTTTTCGAATGTCGTCTTGGAAAGAGTTCTTCTTCTTATCAGTAAGCTCCCAATCCCTTCTCTTGCCGAACATCAAACTCGTGGAATAAGCTTCGGTGCCGTCCCTGGTTTTTACGGGCATTTTCTTTCTTTTTCCGTCCTTGTCCAGATAAAAACCATCAAGGTTCAGGAATCTGGAATCAGGATCCCCCTGGCTTATAGTTACAACTAGCATTTTTATGCCCTGGCTGGTTTGTTTTCCCATCTGCCACTCTTTACCTTTTGCTCCTTCCCCATTCAGAAAAAGGCCATTCTTTTTAGCTATTTCCCGCAGAAAATCAGTTAATCCTAGTTTGGTAAGTTCTTCTGTCAGATTTTTAATGATCATTTCCTGTCCCTCCATATAATCGGTATTTTCCCATATTATAATAAATTCTTAGATTTTGTCAATCAAGCGTTATGTTTTATTTCGATTACATCTCCGTCTTGAACAACGTATTCTTTGCCTTCTGTTCTTATTAATCCCTTTTCTTTGGCTTGAGTGAATCCTTCGCAATCCAACAATTCTTTCCAGTTAATTGCTTCTGCTTTAATAAAATTCTTTTCAAAATCACTATGTATTTCTCCTCCGGCTTGAGGAGCTTTAGTCCCTTTTTTAACTGTCCAGGCTTTGGTTTCGTCTGGTCCTGTAGTCAGAAAGGTTATAAGCCCCAATATTTCGTAAGATTTCTTAATTAATAAATCTAATTCAGAATCAATGGGCAATCCTAAAGATTCTCTTTCTTCTTTACTCAAGCCCACAGCTTCATTCTCAGTAAGGATATCTATTATTAACAAAGGCCAATTGTTCTTTTCAAACTCTACTATCACTTCTTTTGGAACTTCTTCATCTTTCCCGTTCAGTAAATACAGCCTGGGCTTCATGGTTAAAAATTGATACTGGTTTATAATTGCTTTTTCTTCATCTTTGAATTCCTGTTCGCTCAATATCTTTCCTTCTTCCAGCAATAATTTAACTTTCTTCAAAACTTCCGATTCTTTAACAGCCTCTTTTTTATTGGCTCTTACATCTCCTTCTAAATCCCCCACTCTTTTAGTAACAGTTTCCAAATCTTTCAATATTAATTCTGTGTCTAAAGTTTCTTTGTCGTCCAAAGGATCTATTTTGTTCTGGAGATTAATTATGTCTTCTTTCTGAAAAGCTCTTAAAACATAGACTATAGCGTCTGTTTCTCTGATATTAGCCAAAAACTTATTACCCAATCCTTCTCCTTTATTGGCTCCCTTTACTAGACCTGCGATATCATAAAACTCTATAGTGGTATAGATTTTCTTTGCTGATTTGGTTAATTCTGCCAATTTATCAACCCTTTCATCCGGAACAGCAACAACTCCGACATTAGGATTAATAGTGCAGAAAGGATAATTGGCTACATCTACCTGTTTTTCAGTTATTGTCTGAAATAAAGTAGATTTACCCACATTAGGCAAACCTACTATTCCTATTGATAAGGGCATATTAATTTTTTACCATTTTTCTTCATGTATTTTTTTACTATCAAAATCATTCTCATTATGAGGTTGTGGTTTTTCTGATGGAAAGCCAACCGGAATTAAGTTTATTGTTCTATATTGTTCTGGAATCCCAAGCATTTTTTTAATTTTTGATTCTTCATTAAGTTCTATTTTTAAATTCTTCCAAACTGTACCTAACCCCAGGGATGTTGCCTGTAAAAACATGTTTTCGGAAGCTACAGATAAATCCTGAACAGGACAAATAGTTTTATTTCCGTCTGTGACGGGGATTATTAATATCGGCGCTTCTTTAACAAATTCCTGGCCCGTTATTTCAAAAATATTTTCTTTTGTTTTTTGATCTTTGACAACTATGAATTCCACAGCTTTATTGTGGCGGGCAGTTGGAGCAAATTGCCCAGCTTTTATTATTTCAATAACATATTCTTCCGGAACATCATCCGGTTTATAATCTCTTACTGATCTGCGATTTTTAATTTCTTTGATAATCATATATTTCTTTTTCTAGTTTATCAATAATTTCCATTTAAAATTTATTCATTTTTCTATACAACATTCTAGGATATCCCATATTTTTATTAATCTCGTATTCAACATTTAAATTATTAAGAAAATTAGAACAAGCTTCTCTGGTTTTATCCACTCCGCCAAAATCTTTTTTAGCCTCTACTTCCATAAAATTACCCAAATCCTTGATTTGGTCTAAAGTAACTTCGAAATCACCACAGTCAAAATATTTTCTGGTCTTTTCAACCGTAACCTTAATGATTAATCCAACCTTCTTAAGGATTTCTTCAACGACTTCCGGTTTATCTACAAGGGTTTCGTATTCGTCCGTAGATCTTAACCAGCCCTTATCATCAAAATGCAAGAAAGAATAGTTGAAATGATTTTTACCGTCTTCGTACCTTACTCTTAAATATTCGTCAGGAGGCTTCTTGTCAAAGTAATTTCTGTCTGCAGGTACGAAATATTTATCAATCTGTTTGCGGGATTTAACGAATTTCCCTACCCTATTCAACTCTTTTTCAATTTTGTCTGGGTCTTTAACAATGACTTGAATTTCTACTTCAACGTTTTTCATGTTTTAAAAGTTATTATTATTTTCTTTCTAGCTTTAAAGCTATCCGAAAGGAACCCAATCTTTAATCTCGTATCCTTCCGGGATTTCTTGTTTAAATATGTCGTTTGGCAGAGATTCTGCGTCAACAATCTCCCCTATTACAAACCAGTAATCATACATAAATTCCATTTTTCCGGTTTTAATAACATTGCTTTTGAATGGGTCATCGGTCGGTTCAATCAAATGTTCCTCGTAAAAAACCATATATCTTAAGGGAAGATAGCTTTTTGCCGAAATATAATAGAGACTGTAATCTTTTGAATAAATCGGGCAATTCATTACGTACACTTCCTTATTTTCAAAAATATCCGTTCCATCAAGAAAGCACTTTCCTTCTTCTATATTTTTTTTGAACAGGCTATACGGGTCAACGGTTGCTTCTGCGCCTATGCCGATCTTACCTCTTGTATTATCAAGCCATTCTGCTAATTTCTTGTTCGGTTCAAGGGCCAGTTTCTTTTTGGTTCTTCCATTGGTAATATCAATTTCCATACTATCTCCTATTTGTTGTTCTTGACGTATGTTTCCCGTATCTAAGTCTATCCAGGCCTCGTAAAACCAATTGGAACTTTTACCGTCAGCTGGTGACTTCCCTACGACTTTTTTATGGATAACTCCTTTTTTTTCAGCTGCCTGGGCTTGGAAGAGTTTAAGTCTCAAATTTAAACTATTGTTGTTTTCATAGCTTGATCCTTCCTGTCCTCCTACAATAAGCCTTTCTGTTCCTTTTATAAATTCTTCAGCTAGACTGTTTTCAATAACACTCTCAAGACTCAACATTGTTTCTTCAAATTGAGGATAAGAAGTTAGACTTTCTTTTAGCTCTAAAAAAGCATTGTAATTTTCCCATTCTTTTTTCCGCAAATCGTCCAGAAATTGATTGTCTTCAATCTCGATACTCTCTGAAGTGAACTTTATGAAATTTTCCTCAAATTCCTTTAAGTCATTAATAATGGAAGAAAGGTTTCCGCTTTCGACTTTGGTTTTGATACCACCCAAAATTTCCATCTGGGATTTTTTGGAGTCTAACAATTCTTCCAGCTTCGCACCTATAGGAGTTTCATTCTCTTCCTTGTCGGAATAATAATTCCACCATACAAATGAAACAACGAAAATAATTACGATGACTATAGCTAAAATTAAGAACTTGTTAAAATTTATCATATAATTTGTATTTTTTGACTAATAATATTAATTCTTTGTTTGATATTTCATTATTCTATCCTATCAAAAAATCGCCTTTTTGGCTATTTTTAGGGCTATTTCGCCGATCCATCTCTATAAAATACCCAATTTAGTTAAATCTCTTGTTGTTTGAGCAGCATTTTTAAACAAAAGCATCTTGCAATCCAATTTCTTTGCTCTGCCCATAGTTTTCTTTGAATCATCTATAATCAGACATTCCTCCGGTTTGACTTTCAATCTAGCCAGAGAAATCTCAAATAACTTCGGGCTGGGCTTGGTTACGCCATATTGAAAAGAGAAAAAATAGTTATCAAATAGTTTATCTAGAGAATATTTTTTCTTTAAATATCTGACTCTTTCTGGAGCATTTCCAGAGACCACGACAATTTTATATTTTTTCTTGAGTTTCCGTACAAGGGCCATCATCCCCTTATTTGGTTTATAAGAAGAATGCCAGATTAATTCAATTTCTTTCGCTTGTCTAGAATTTATATCAAATTTTTTCTTTGCTCTATCCCAAAAGGTTTTTGCGTCAATTTTGCCTAATCTATATAAAGCACCATCGCCTTTATCCCTTAAAATTAATTCTATTTTACTTTTTGGTAATCCTAATTTATTTGCTGCTTTATCTATCGCTATGCCGGTTCCGGCAGTGAAAAAAGTCCCACCGAAATCTAAAATTATGACTTTTATATTGTTTTTCATTTTGCTGGGGGGATGGGACTATGTTGGAACCTTTTTAACGAGGATTTAGTTAAATTCTAATTACTCGGTACCCATTAGGATTTCACCGCATTTTTCTTCGGCGGCGATTGCCAAATCAATTATATCATCAAGCTCCGGTTCAACGGCGGCTAATTCTTCTCCGTTTTTAAGTTTCGCCTCTACCGTTCTATCGTGTGTCTGCCAAACACTTTCAACTTCGCAATTAGCAATCGCTTGTTTAATAGCCGGCCATTGCGGAGCATCTGGGCAAAACGCAAATTCACAGTCGGGACCTACGCGGCCAACATAAGAACCGCCCGGACAAAGCTTGGCGTCTTGGGTACAAGCAACCAGCTCTTCACCACCAATTAAAAACCTCAAGCCAAACCAAGCCCCAATCAAAACAATCAATAAAACAATTAAAATAATAAATGTCTTTTTCATGTTTTTATTTTATCAAAAAACCGCCTCTCTGGCGACTTTTTGAACTATAAAGGTATTCTATGACTTACTTAGAATCAAGGCTAATTTCTTTTCTCTGCGCCAGGTTTTGATTTCAGACTCTCGATGTCTCGCCTCTTTTAACGTTTTAAACTCTTCTGAATATTTTAAAACAACCGGTCTGCGAATCTTAGCATAATGAGACCCCCATTTTGATTCGTTATGCTGTTTTAATCGTTTTTCTAAATTATTAGTGCAACCGACGTAGAGAGATTGGTCTGCACATTCAAGGATGTAAACGTAAAAATTCATGATTTATAGGACCGAAGGCCCTGATGAACGAAGTGAAGAAGGGCTGGCCACATGGGACCATGCCCGTAGGTCCTGAATACAATGAAGGGTTAGAACCTATTTTATAAAAAGATGGTTTGCCGCTATGCCGACAACATAACCTACTAAAGCTGCTGCGCCTGCCACAAGAAACATCTCAAATCCAGCCTTCAACCAGGGACGTTTCGTAAACTTAGTAGTTATGCAACCCAGAAAAAATAAGCCGAGAATAGTAATTCCTATAGAAAAAACGATGGCCGACGAAACCGGAAAAATAAAATAAGGCAAAAGTGGTATGGTCCCGCCGATTATGTAAGAAAAAAACATAAAGATTCCGCCCAGTACCGGTTTCTCTAATTTCTCTGGATGAATATAAAGCTCTCTATAAGCCATCTCTTGAATAAAGAGGGGTTTATTTTCTGAAGCCACCGATGCCATCTCATCGGCAAGTTTTGGCGGCCAACCGTCTTTTATGTAAATCTCAGTTAATTCTTTTTTCTCTGTCTCAGGATGTTCCTTTAACTCTATTCTCTCTTCTTTCAGTTT